>JBQCCT010000130.1:0-10156 GCA_051961955.1 Solirubrobacterales bacterium | reverse complement strand
GTGGTGGGCGTGTGGGGGCCCCCGCCGCGCTGCGCCCGCCCCCCCCCCCCCCCCCCCCCCCCCCCCCCCCACTCCTCTAGGCTCAAGTCGTGTCCAGCTTCGATGCCATCGCGGACCTGCCGCTTCAGGTTGATAGCTGTGAATTTGAAGGGTTGGGTATCGACTGGGGGTCGATGGAACGGTTGACTACGGTGGTCAAGCTGCGCGGCGGCGGTCATGAGGGGGTCGGCGAGGACGTTGTCTATGACGCGATCGACCACATCGGGCAGCAGGACCACGGGCCGCCGCAGGGGCTGGCCGGCAAGTTCACCTTCGCCGAGTTCTCCGAGCATCTGGAGGGAATCGACCTCTTCCCGGCGGGGCCGGCGGTGCGCGAAGACGTCTCCCGCGACTATCGCCGCTGGGCCTTCGAGTCGGCAGCGCTGGACTTGGCGCTGCGCCAGGCCGGCACCAACCTCGCCGCCGCCCTCGGCCGCGAGCCGCGGCCGGTGAACTTCGTCAACTCGATGCGCCTCGCCGGCTGGGAAGAGGGGTCGCGCTCCTCGGTCGAGCCGCTGCGGGCACGGCTCGCGCTCTACCCGACGCTGCGCTTCAAGCTCGACCCGGTCAACGACTGGGACGACGAGCTGATCGCGGCGCTGGCCGAGACCGGCGCGGTCGACTCGCTCGACTTCAAGGGCTTTTACAAAGGCACCGTGGTCGACGTCGAAACCGACCCCGAGCTCTACGCGAAGCTGATCGAGATCTTTCCCGACGCCTGGCTCGAGGATCCCGACGTCAACCGGGAGACGAAACCGCTGCTCGACCCGGTTCACGAGCGGATCACCTGGGACGCGCCGATCCACTCGATCGCCGACATCGAGGCGATGCCGTGGTCGCCGCCGCGGACGGTGAACATCAAGCCCTCCCGCTTCGGCCCGATCCGCAACCTCTTCGCCGCCTACGACTACTGCGAGGAGCGCGGGATCGGCGCCTACGGCGGTGGCCAGAGCGAGCTCGGCCAGGGCCGTGGGCAGATCCAGTACCTCGCCTCGATCTTCCATCCCGATACCCCCAACGACGTCGCCCCCAGCGGCTACAACGACCCCGCGCTGGCGACGAAGCCGGGACTGCCGAGCAGCCCACTGCAGCCGGCGATCGAGGAGATCGGCTTCCGCTGGCGGCTCTGACCTACAACTTGTCTCCGCATACCGGAGACAAGTTGTAGTTCGGCTACCCGAACGCCAGCTTCGGCCGACCGAATTCGCGCTTTCGGCTACGTTCAGGGAGCCCGCCCTCGAAAGGAGCTGAGATGCCTGACAAGTCCTTCGCCGACGCCCTCAACGAGCAAATCTCGAATGAGTTCGCCGCCCATCAGCAATACGTGGCCGCCGCCGTCTATTACGACGCCGCGACGCTGCCCCGCCTGGCCGCCTTCTTCTACCGGCAGGCGCTGGAGGAGCGCGAGCACGCAATGATGATGATCCGCTACTTGCTCGACGTCGGCGAGGAGGTGCGGATCCCGGACATCAAGGCCCAGCAGACGAGCTTCGAGGACGGCAGCGCCCCGGTGCGGATGGCACTGCAGCAGGAGCAGCGGGTCAGCGACGAGATCTTCGGCCTCTTCGAGCTCGCCCGCGATCTCAAGGACTACCGTGCCGAGCAGTTTCTGCAGTGGTTCGTCAAGGAGCAGGTCGAGGAGGTCTCGCTAATGGGCGACCTGCTCAACGTGGTCGAGCGCTCGAAGGACAACCTCCTCCTGGCCGAGGACTACATCGCCCGCGAGAAACTCGGCGAAGAGGGCGGCGACCCGACCGCGCCGCCGGTCGCGGGCGAGTAGTCCGCTAGACCAAGGAGGCGGCGACGAGCACAGCCGCGAGAGCGGCAACCAGGGTCCCTGCGAAGCCCCACGAGATCAATACCAGCGTGTGAAGGAGGCGATCGAACCGCTCGCCGAGATACCCCATTTCTCCTCTGAGTTCGGCAAAGCCCTCTTTCATGTCTCGGTCGACCTTCGCGAATCCCTCGTCCACGCGCCGGTTCAGTTCGTCAAGTCCGTCGTCGTTCCAGCTGCTCACTTTCCCCTCCGTCATCAGCGCCTCCATGACGAGAGGATAGCAGACAGAACATTTCGGGCGCTCAGCCCAACCAGCCGGCGCGCTTGCGCATCGTCTTGAGGCGGCGGAACTCGGCGATGTCTTCGCGCAGCGCCGCGGGGGCCGGGGCGGGAAGGAGACGAGTGGGAAGCGGGGACTCGGTGACCTCGCCTTCCTGGCTGGTGACGCGGTAGGCGCGGGCGCCGCGGCGGGCGGTGAGGGCGGCGGGTGGCCCTTCGCCCTCCCAGAGGAGGCCGGCGTAGTCGTCGAGGCCGTAGCCGCTCGGCATGCCGTCGCCGACCGCGTCGAGGTAGGCGGCGCGGCGCTCGGGTTCGTTGTTGTAGTGGACGCACAGGCTGCCGCGGAGGAGGCCGAGGCCGGCGGCGGGCAACGGCTTACCGGAGGACTTGGTGATGCCGGCCTCAAACCAACACATCGCCCCCGCGCTCTGCCCCGCCAGGACGATCCCCTGCCGCCAAGCGAGGCTAAGGATCGAAGCGACGTCGTGCGCCTCCCAGACCGCCAGCAGGTTGACCAGGCTGCCGCCGCCGACGTAGATCAGGTCCTGGGCCAGCAGGTGGTCGCGCAGCGCCAGCGGTCGCCGCCCAAGTCGGAAGAGGGAGACATCGGAGGGCTCGCAAGGGCGCTCGCCGAAGGCAGCGTAGAAGCTGGCGATCTGCTCGGAGGTGTCGCCGCTGGCGGTCGGCAGGATGCAGATCCGCGGCCGCTTGCCACCGCGCTCGCCGGCCAGCCGCAGCAGCAGCTCGCAGACTGCCCGATCCGGCGGCCGCGAACCGAACTCGTGGCCGCCGAGGGCGAGCAGGCGCCGCACCGGCGTCGCCGCGCTCGCAAGGCGCCCGTTGCCGTCCACCGGCATCAGGCGGCGGAGGCGGGAGCGGTCGAGAGTGCCTCCGGCAACGGAGCGGCATCCGGCACTTGGTCCCGATCCCCCAGATAGGTGGTGGCGATCTGCATCTCGACCACCCGGCCGCGGGCCAGGTCGAGTCGATAGCCGCATGCCTGCGGTCGCGAGGCCACCACCCGGCTCAGCTCCTCGCCGGTGAAATGGAGGGCCGCCCCATCCTCAGCTGCGTAGCCGCCGCACATCCCCTCGCGCAAGAAGCGACGGTAGGCCTCGCACCGCGCCGTGCCGCGCTCGTAGTGGACGCAGTTGCTGAATGGCAGCAGGCCCAGCCCGCGCAGCCGCTGTGGCTCGCCGTGGAAGCCGCTCACCGCCTCCTCGAACCAGCAGAGCGAGCCGGCGGAGAGACCGCAGAGGATCACCCCCGCCTCCCAGGCTTCGCGCAGGATCACGTCGATCCCGTGCGCGCGCCAGACCCCGAGCAGGCTGACGACGCTGCCGCCGCCGACGTAGATCAGGTCCTGGGAGAGGAGGTGGCGACGCAGGTCGGCCGGTCCCTGCTCGCGACGGAAGAGGGAGATGTGGCTGGCCTCGCAGCGGTGGGCGGCGAAAGCGCGGTAGAAGCGGACGACGTAGTGGTCGGCATCGCCGCTGGCCGAGGGCAGAAAGCAGACCCGCGGGCGCTCGGCCTTGGTCAGCCCCAGCACGTAGTCGTCAAGCAACGGGTTGCCGGACTCCATCGAGAAGCCGCCGCCACCGAAGGCGACGATCTGACGTGCTGCCGTCTTCATCGGTCAATGGTTGCCGCGGCAGGCGCCCGCGTCGTTGTACAGCGGTCCGAAGTTCACGCCGCCGCCCCCGCCCGCGCGTACAGGCCGGCGTTCGTCCTTGGACCGGCATATACGTCCTAAGGACGAGCGCCGGCCTACTGAAGGACATAGGCGCGGCGCAGCTTGTCGCGCGCCCGGTGCAGGCGCACCTTCACGGTCCCTTCCGGGATGCCGAGCCGACTGGCGATCATCGCCTGCGTCAAGTCTTCCTCGTAGCGCATCTCCAGCAGCTGCCGGTCGCGTTCGCTCAGCCCCGCCAGCGCCGCCTGTAGATCGGCCGTCTCCACCGTTGCCAGCACCTGCTCGTCCTCCGCTCCCTCCCGCAGCTCGATCGTCGCTGTCAGGTCGGGCTTAACCCGCGCGTGCTGCCGGAACGCCTCGTTGCGGACGATCGTTGCCAACCACTGATTGCGGCGCTCGGAGTCGCGCAGGGTCGAGCGCCGACGCCAGGCCCGGAGCAAAGCATCCTGAGCTATGTCCTCGGCTTCGCTTGGATTGCTCGCGAAGCGATATGCCATCCGAAGACAAACCCTGTGTGCCTCACCCCACTCCCAGCCATCGTCGTTCCCGCGGCGATGCCCGTCTGGAGTGTTGATAAAACGAACCTACCTAAGCGATGCAAGAAATTGCCAGCCTTAGAGAAGAAACTATCCTGAACTTGCGCAGGTCTTTTTTAATGTGGCCAGGGACCAGGGGGAAAACCCGCGCTGGGCAGAGGTCGCCTACGAGGCGATCGCGCCGGTTTATGACGCCTTCACCGCCCACCACAACTACGACCAGTGGCTGACCAGCCTCCTGGGCGTATTGGACAAGCACGAGGTCTCTGGCAAACGTCTGCTGGACGTCGCCTGCGGCACCGGCAAGAGCTTTATCCCGATGCTCGATTGGGGTTGGGAGGTAACTGCCTGCGACGTATCGGCCGCAATGGTCGCGATCGCCGCAGAGAAGGTGGGTGAGCGGGCGAAGCTCTCGGTTGCCGACATGCGAGATCTGCCGAACTTCGGGCAGTTCGACGTTGTCTGGTCCATTGACGACGCAGTCAACTACTTACTCAGTACTGAAGAAATGGAACGGGCGTTCAGTGGGATGCGTCGCAATCTCAGCCCTGAGGGATTGATGCTTTTTGACCTCAACACGCTAAATGCCTACCGCACTTTCTTCGCCGAAGAGGCAGTTGTAGAGCGTGACAGTACGCGTATGACCTGGAAGGGTATGGCCAGTACTGAAATGGAGCCTGGCGCGATCGCCGAAGCGAGCTTCGAGGCTGAACCGGTGGATCCCTCGGCCGGGTCGGCGATTCCGACCGAGCTGCACCGCGAGCGCCACTTCCCGGAAGCGACGGTGCTGGCGGCCCTAGAGCGGTGCGGCCTCGAATGCCTCGATGTCTATGGGCAGCACGAAGACGGTATTCCGCGCCAGCCGCTCGACGAGGAGCGGCACTTCAAGGCGATCTACGTCGCTCGCTCTATGCTCTCACATCGGCGTTAGGTGGGCGAAGTAGCCCAGCCAAGTGCCTGAGAGGTCGGTGATCTGGAGGTCTGCGGCTGTGCCCAGGCGCTCCAGGCTCTTGCGGGTGGTGAAGTGGGGGTCGCCGAAGAGCTCGCCGACGACAAGGCGGCCGTTCGGCTTCAGCACGCGACGGACCTCGCGCAGAGCGGCAGCGCTGTCGGGGATCTCGCCGAGGACGGCAGTGAGGACCACGGCATCGACCGAGGCGTCCTCGTAGGGCAGGGCCGTCGCATCGCCCTGCGTCGGCACCAGGTTGCGCAGGCTGCGCTCCGTGGCGTCGCGCATCACGTGGTCGAGGAACTCCTGCTGCAGGTCGAACAGCTCCAGCGTCCCCGCCGGCCCCACCCACTCCGCCAGGTCGAGGCTGTAGTAGCCGGTGCCGACACCGATCTCCAGCAACCGCTCGCCCGGCTCGGGCCGCAGCACCGAGCGCAACCGCTCGCGGGTGATGATCGGGTGCGGCGCTTCGACCCAGAAGCGCTGGCCATAGGGGCAAGCCGAGGGGTTCTTGCGCCACCAGAGCGCAGCGGCCAGCGTCGCCGCGGCGGCTGCACCGAGGAGGTGCCGCGGCCGCATCGGCACTAACCGAGGCCGAAGCCGACGCGGTGCTCGCCGGACTCGATCCGGACGAAGGCGACTTTGCCGAGGTAGAGCGCGACGACGCCGCCCTCGGTGTGGAGGTCGTACCAACCGCCCTGCTCGAGCCGCGCTCGCAGGTCTTTGAGGTCCTCTTCGGAGAGCCGGGTGGAGATCACCTGCCCGCCCTCGAAGCCGATCTCGACACGCTGTGCCTCAGCCATCAGTGACCTCCTGCGGGTTCGACGATCTCGGTCAGCACCCCGCCGGTCGAGCGGGGATGGAGGAAGGCGACGCGACTTTCGCGGATGCCGATCCGCGGCTTTGAGTCGATCAGCCGGATGCCGGCGGCGGCGAGCCGCTCCAGCGCCGTGTCGATGTCGTCGACCGAATAGGCGACGTGGTGCAGGCCGGAGCCGTTCTTGGCCATGAATTTGCCGACGGGCGTGTCGGGGCCGAGCGGGGCCAGCAGCTCGACGTGGCCGTCGCCGACGTCGAGCAGAACCGCCTCGACGCCCTGCTCCGCGACCGTCTCGCGATGGGCAAGGTCCATCTCGAAGCTCCCTCCGTAGAGGGCGATCGCGGCGTCGATGTCCTCGACGGCGACTCCGATGTGGTCGATCCTTCCGAACACTCGCCGCAGTCTATGCAGCCGGCGGCAGGTCGGTGCCGTCGCCAGCGCCGCCCTCCTCGACCCGGAGAATCTCCTGCAGCGCTGCGATCCCAACCTCCAGTTGCTCCGGCGTCGGCTCCTTCGTCGCCAACCGCCGCTGGATCTCGCGGCCGGGAGTGTGGAAAGCCTCGGCCAGCGGGTCGCCGTGGTGGCGATCGCTCCAGGCGAACATCTCGACCGCCAGCGAGGCGCCGGCGAGGCCGACCCCGGCGCGGACGGCGGGGCTCGGTTCCTCGACCAGTCGCTCCAGCAGCACCGTGCCACCGGCGGAGAGCAGCATCATCGGCGCGATCAGGTTGGAGCCGCAGCGGTCGTGCTCCTTGGGAACGGAGGCGACGTCGTCGATCCCCTGCTCGTAGGCGGCGATCGCCTTGTGCTCGACCCCGTGGTAGGCGGCGAGGTCGCGGTCGTTGAGGGCGACGAGCGCGGGCATCGCCCCGATCGCCTGCACCAGCCCCTCGCGCAGCGCCGTCGCCGGCGCCCGCTTGCGCAGGAGCGAGGTGATGCCGAGGGTGAGCGCGACGGCGGCCAGCACCCGCCCGTCCTCGAACGGCATCCGCGCCGCCGGCAGGCGGCGGCGGGCGAGCGGCAGCACCAGCATCGCCTCGGCGAGTTTGACCGGCCCGCGCAGGCCCGGCAACTTCGTCACCAGCCTCGGCGCCAGCTCGGGCTTGCGCTCGGAGGCGCCTTCGATTCCGCCGTCGGCGTCGCGGACGGCGGCGGCCCAGTGGGTGGGACCGTGGATCAGCAGCCCGTTGCGGAGGGCCATCCCGCCGAGGCGGAGCTTGGGCTCTTCGGAAGCCATGCGCCCACCATAGGCGATCGGGTTCCGCCCGCTCGCGAAGCTCAAAGACGAGGACGCCGAGCCCAGTCCGCTCGACGCCCTCGGTCCCTGCGGTTTAGGCCCGACCGGAGCCCCCCAGTCCAGGTCTCCGGTCGGCCGTGGCTTCTCCCTGGCTATTAGCTTGGGAAGCCGCTCGTAAGAACACTGGCAGGACCGAAAGGTTGCGCCTCATTTTACAAAGTGTCTAATTTATTTCTAAGGTCTGCCAGGCGTCGTCCCAGCTCCACCTCGAAGCCGCGGTCGGTGGGCGCGTAGAAGCGGCGCCCGCGCAGCGCGTCGGGCAGCAGCGGCTGGCTACTAACTGCGCCCGGCTCGTCGTGGGCGTAGCGGTAGCCCTCGCCGCGACCGAGCTTTGCGGCGCCAGGGTAGTGGGCATCACGCAGGTAGTCCGGAGGAGTCTGGGCGCCGTGGGTGCGGACCTCGGCGCGGGCGGCGGCAAGGGCTTTGTAGGACGCATTGGACTTCGGGGCCAGCGCCAGATAGACGGTGGCCTGGGCGAGGTTGAGGGCGCACTCGGGCAGACCTACCCGGTCGACCGCACGGGCAGCGGCATCGGCGACGAGCAGCGCCTGCGGGTCGGCGTTGCCGACGTCCTCGGAGGCGAGGATGACCATGCGGCGGGCGATGAAGCGCGGATCCTCACCGCCCTCCAGCATCACCGCCAGGTAGTAGAGCGAGGCGTCGACGTCGGAGCCGCGCGTGGCCTTGATCCAGGCGGAGATGAAGTCGTAGTGGCGGTCGCCCTGACGGTCGTAGTCGAGCGCCTTGCGCTGGAGGGCGTCCTCGACCGCGGCGACGCCGATCTCGTCGTCCGCCCGCTCGACCGCCCGCTCGAGGGCCGAGAGGGCGACCCGGGCGTCGCCGCCGCTGCGCATCGCCATCATCTCCAGCGCCTCGTCGGTGACCCGCGGCGGATCGGCGATTCCCCGCTCGGGGTCGCCCAGGGCCCGCCGCAGCAGCGCTTCCACCTGCGCCGGCTCCAGCGGCCGCAGCTCGTAGATCTGCGCCCGCGAGAGCAAAGCCGAGTTGACCTCGAAGTAGGGGTTCTCGGTGGTCGCTCCGATCAGCGTCAGCGTCCCGTCCTCGACCGCCGGCAGCAGCGCGTCCTGCTGGGCCTTGTTGAAACGGTGGATCTCGTCAAGGAACAAGATCGTCGGCCGCCCGCTCGCCTGCCGCCGCTCCCGCGCCCGCGCGATCACCCCGCGGATCTCGGCTTTGCCGGCGTTCACCGCCGACTCCTCCTCGAACGCCCCCTGCGCCCCCGCCGCCGCGATCCGCGCCAGCGTCGTCTTTCCCGCCCCCGGCGGCCCGTAGAGAATCGCGCTGTGCGGCCTGCCGCTCTCGATCGCCGCCCGCAACGCCGACCCCTCGCCGAGGATGTGCTCCTGCCCGATCACCTCGCCGAGCGAGCGCGGGCGCATGCGGACCGCCAGCGGCGCGTCGGGCATCGGATTCGGGACCTGTCGATCAGATTCGCCCGCCGGGCCGGTGTCGAAGAGCTGGCCCCCCGACATCCTTAGCCCTTGGCGTCAGGGTCGAGACCGGAAACATCACCTGAGCTGCTGCCCTTCTCGGCACGCATCAGGAAATCGGCCTGGTGCAGCTTGAAGGCTGCAGCGGTGTCCTTGACCGGCTTTAGGTCGATTGGGTCCAGCACCTCGCTGCGCTTAGCCGTAACAACGGCCATTTGGATTGGCCCATCTACTCCCTGCGCTGATGCGTTAACGGCATCGTCAGTGACCATATGAACGAGCATCTTTGCCACCTCTAGAGGCAGAGTGTCGTAGTCGAGGTGACCAGAGCTGCTGAATCCATAGAAGGAGAACCGAGCCAACTCATTGCTGCCTGGACTGCCGACAGCCCCGTAACCCTGTTCTTGAAGCTCCACGATGCCGTCACTCCTAGCCTTCAAGAGAAAGAACTGATCTTCCGCCTTGGAATACCAGGCAAACAGGCCCTGGAAAGGTCCTCCGGTTATCTCTCCAGCGGAATCTTTCAACTCTTCGGCCGCCGCCCGCATAACCTGCCTCACGCCTTGGCGGCCGTCATCCCGATCCGGATCGCCATCGAGGATTAGCTTCCTGAAGTGCGCCGCCACCGCCTGCGCTGCAACGATCCGGCCTGCAATTCCCCAGACAATCCCATGAGGTGAACAGAAGAGCTTCGGCGCCGCAGTCTTGAGCCCACCTTCTAGGGTGATCTGACTGTCCGAAGCGAGAACGACTGCATCGCTGCACCTGAGACCCGTGATGAGAGTCATCTCTTCAGAGCCTAGATGGAGAAGGTGGTCTACTCGTCGCGCCGGAAAATCGACTTGGACGCATAGTCGGGGTACCGCTCGTACACGTCCTCGAGCAGCGCCCTGAAGGTCTTGGACGCCACTTCCTTCTTGATGCGATGGAGATCCTTAGCCACCTTCCGAGAAGCATCGCGAGCTAGGAGCTCGCGACCCGCCTCCAGTCCCTTCTCGGTTGGCACGTAACGAGACCACGCCTGTCCCTCGACTGGCTTCTCTGCGATCAGGCCAGCCGACACCAGCTGCTCCAGATCGGAATAGATCTGCCTGCTCATCGGCCCATAGCTGTATGGCACGAAGGTGTACTTCTCGCTGTCCGCGGCGTCGCTTTCCTGGGCGTCGAGGAACATTCCCTTCTGCAGGCGCACAGGGTCGAGGCCCTGGGGAGCGCCGTCCAGGGCGACGAATAGGAGGAGTCGATCACGTGCCTGCATAAGGTGGATGCTAGTGGTCGCGCCGAGTCCGAAGGCGCCGCCCATCAGGCGTTTCGC
>JBQCCT010000129.1:0-6569 GCA_051961955.1 Solirubrobacterales bacterium | reverse complement strand
TTCTTCGCGCTCTCCGCCGGCTGGCGCGAGCCGAAGTTCGAGAACGAGCACCGGCGCCCGCTCGGTGAGCGACTCTCAGGTGCGCTGCTCTCCCTTCCGGCGCAGATCCTCTCCGGCGCGGCCGGCGTCTCCCTGCTCGGCTTCGCGATCTACGCCGGCCTGAACGGGACCGAAGCCCCCGACCGCAACTTCGCCCTGACCTTCTTCTACGTGACCGCCTGGCTCGGCTTCCCCTTCTTCTCGGCGATCTTCGGCGACATCTTCCGCCCCTTCAATCCCTGGCGGGCGATCGGCCGCGCCGTCGGCGGCGCCTTCAAGGCGATCGCCGGCGAGCGGCCGGCGCACCTGCGCTACCCCGAGCGCCTCGGCCGCTGGCCGGCGGCGATCGGCCTGCTCGCCGTCGTCTGGCTCGAGGTCGTCTACGGCGGCGGCGCGGGCGTCGCCGTCGGCCTCGCGCCCGAACCCGTCGCCGAAGCCGCTCTCCTCTACAGCGCCTACACCCTGGCGATGATGGCCCTCTTCGGGGTCGAGGAGTGGTGCCAGCGCGGCGAGATCTTCTCCGTCTATTTCGGGATGTTCAGCCGGCTGGGGATCTTCGGCGCTCGTGATGGGCAGCTGTACCGCCGCCGCCCCTTCTCCGCGGCCACGACTTGGGCGAGCATTCCCGGCTCCGCCGCCGTGGTGATCGCCTCGATCGCCAGCACCAGCTTCGACGGAGCCAAAGACGGCGCCTACAAGGACATGATCGAAAACGTGATCGAATGGTTCGCCGAAGCCGGCACTTCCCTCCTCACCGCGGTCCGGGCCACCGACACGATTTTCATGCTGCTGACCTTCGCCGGCGTCGGCATCGTCTACATGCTCGGCGTGCGAGGGATGCGGACGGTGCCCGGCGCGCCCTCCTTCAAGAAGCTGCGGATCGGTTTCGCCCACACGCTGATCCCGATTGCCCTCGCCTACCTGGTCGCCCATTACTTCAGCCTCTTCGTCTTCCAGGAGCAGGCGCAGTTCACCTACCTGCTCTCCGACCCGCTTGGGACGGGGCACACCGACCTCTTCGGCACCGCCGGCGCCGGCGTCGACTACAACGTCCTGAGCGCCAACGCGATCTGGTACGTCCAGGTCGCGGCGCTGGTGATCGGCCACGTCTGCGGCCTGATGCTGGCCCACGACCGCGCCCTCGTCTACTGGCCCGACTACAAGAAGGCAACGGCGTCGCAGTACTGGATGCTGGCGGTGATGGTCGCCTTCACCTGCTTCGGCCTCTACCTGCTCTCGGTTTCCAGCAAGTGAGGCTCCGCTCGCCCACGTCGGCCACTACCTCTGGTTCTTCTACCTGCTCCCGGTGGTGATCGTCGTCGGCGCGATCATCCGCAACGCGCTCGCACAGCGACGGCACCACGGGGACGACGAGGAGGGAGGGGAGAGCGGCTAGAGGATCTCTGCCAGGCGCGTCTCCAGCGCCTCAGAGATGCTGTCACGCACCGGCCCCTCGGCGAGGCGTTCTACGAGGGACTCGAGGAAGCCTTCGATGATCAGGGACTTGGCGTCGGCGGCGTCGAGGCCGCGGGAGGTGAGGTAGAAGAGCTGGTCCTTATCGACCTGGGCGACGGCGGCGGCGTGGGTGCAGCGGACGTCGTCGGCGAGGATCTCCAGGCCCGGGATCGCGTCGGCGTGGGCCTCAGGCGAGAGCAGCAGGTTGCGGCTCTCCTGGAAGGCGTCGGTCTGCTGGGCGCCAGGGTCGACCTTGATCATCCCCCGCCAAACCGCCGTCGCGCCGGCGGCGAGGACCCCGCGGAAGGCGAGGTCGGAGTTGGTGTTGGGCGCCGCGTGCTCCTGCGTGGTGTCGTAATCGAGGTGCTGCCCGGCGCCGCCGGCGTAGCCGCCGGTCACCCGCGCCTCGGAGCCCGGCCCGGCGAGCTTGGTCTCCATCCGTACCTTGCCGCGGCCCGAGCCGAAGCCGAGCGCGGCCCAGTCGAGGCGGCCGTCGCGCTCCACCTGGGCGCGCTGGGTGGCGAAGATCCAGGCCTGCTCGGAGATGTCCTGGGTGTTGACGTAGCGCAGGGTCGCGCCCTGGCCGACGCTCAGCTCGACCACCGAGTTCAGCACCGCGTCGACGTCGTCGGCGGGGGAGGACCAGTGCTCCCAGACCTCCGCCTCGGCGCCCTCCTCGAGCACGACCAGCGTCCGCCAGTTGACCGCGGCCCCGGCGGTGTCGACCGGCACCTCGATCTGGATCGGCTCGCTCAGCGTCACGCCCTTCGGCACGTGGACGAGCACGCCGTCCTGCCAGCCCGCCTCGTTGCGGGCGACAAACGGGTCCTCGACCGGCACCAGCGAGCCCAGTCGCTCGTGCAGCAACTCGCCGTGGCTGCCCAGCGCCTCGGCGAGGGAGACGACGGTCGCCCCCTCGGCGCCGGAGACGACGGGCTCGGCGCTGGCCTCAGCGTAGGCGCCCAGGTCGAGCTCGGACAAATCGGTGAATTCCCACCCCTTCGCCTTCTGGTCGGGGAGAGGGAGCTCCTGCGCGAGAGAGGCGCCGCGCCGGCGCCTCTCTTCGAGCCAGGCTGGTGCGGTCGCCAACTCAGCCAATGGAGCCCTCCATCTGCAGCTCAATGAGTCGGTTCAGCTCGACCGCGTACTCCATCGGCAGCTCCTTCGTCACCGGCTCGATGAAGCCGTTGACGATCATCTTCGAGGCCTCCTCCTCGTCGAGACCGCGGCTCTGCAGGTAGAAGAGCTGCTCGTCGCCGATTTTGGAGACGGTCGCCTCGTGGCCGATGTCGGCATCGTTCTCGTCGATCCGGATCGTCGGGTAGGTGTCCGAGCGCGAGTCCTCGTCGAGGAGCAGCGCGTCGCAGACCACCTTCGAGCGCGATTCCTTCGCCCCGTCGGCGACCTCGAGCAGGCCGCGGTAGGTGGCACGGCCGCCGTCTTTGGAGATCGACTTGGAGAAGATCGAGGACGACGTCTTCGGCGCCCCGTGGATGATCTTGCCGCCGGCGTCCTGGTGCTGGCCGCTGCCGGCGAAGGCGATCGAGAGGATCTCGCCGTGGGCTTCCTGGCCGAGCAGGTAGATCGACGGGTACTTCATCGTCAGTTTCGAGCCGAGGTTGCAGTCGACCCACTCCATCGTCGCCCGCTCCTGCGCAACCGCCCGCTTGGTGACGAGGTTGTAGACGTTCTGCGACCAGTTCTGCACGGTCGTGTAACGGACCCGGGAGCTCGGCTTGCAGATGATCTCCACCACCGCCGAGTGCAGCGAGTCGCTTGAGTAGACCGGTGCCGTGCAGCCCTCGATGTAGTGGACGTCGGCGCCCTCCTCGGCGATGATCAGAGTCCGCTCGAACTGGCCCATGTTCTCGGTGTTGATCCGGAAGTAGGCCTGCAGCGGCATCTCCACCTTGACCCCGGCCGGCACGTAGACGAACGAGCCGCCGGACCAGACCGCGCTGTTCAGCGCCGCCAGTTTGTTGTCGTTGGGCGGGATCACCGTCGCCCAGTACTCGCGCACGAGGTCCTCGTGTTCGCGCAGGGCGCTGTCCATGTCGGTGAAGATCACGCCCTGTTCCTCGAGCTTCTCGTTCACCTGGTGGTAGACGACCTCGCTCTCGTACTGGGCGCCGACCCCGGCGAGGAATTTGCGCTCCGCCTCGGGGATGCCGAGCCGGTCGAAGGTGTTTTTGATGTCGTCCGGGACCTCGCTCCAGTCGCGACTGTTCTTGTCCGAAGCGCGGACGAAGTAGTGGATGTCTTCGAAGTCGATCTGGTCGAGGTCGCCGCCCCATTTCGGGGTCGGGCGCGCTTCGAAGTGCTCCAGCGCCTTCAGCCGGAAGTCCCGCATCCACTGCGGCTCGTCCTTGTAGTCGGAGATCGTTTCGACGACTTCGCGCGAGAGGCCCTTCGGGGCTTTGTAGGCGTAGCCCGTCTCGGGGTCGTTGAAGCCGAACTTCTCTTTGTAGTCGGCGTTGATGCCGGCCAGTTCGCGTTTCTCGGCGATTACCTCGGGCGTTGCCATGTCAGTCGACCTCCAGAGTGATGGTGTCGTCCTCGATCGCTATCGGGAACGTTTGCACCGGCTGGAAAGCTGGGAGCGTCTTCGGCCTGCCGGTGCTGAGGTCGAAGAGGGAGCCGTGGCGCGGGCACTCGACCGTGCAGGCGGCCGGGTCGAACTCGCCCTCGGCCAGCGGCCCGTTGTCGTGGGAGCAGCGGTCCTCGATCGCGTACAGCGCGCCGTCGCAGTTGAAGACGCCGATCTTGCGGCCGTCGTGCTCGACCAGGCGCATCTCGCCCGGCGGCAGCTCCGCGGCAGGGCAGACGGGGATCTTGGTTCCTGCGGTGTCGGTCAAGAGGGTCGCTTTCTCCCGCGAGACGGTGGCTCGTGCGGGTTGAAACTTAATCCTACTTCTACAGTCGGATTTTAGCGGGACCGGGCGCCGGCCTCCCGCAAGGGCAACCGAGTTTTGACACAGCGGGGTGTGCTCGAAATCGGATGCGCGTCTTTACATGGGAGCGATGAGTTTTCGCTGCCGCTGTGGTCTTATCTACATCAACCCCACTCTGAGGAGGACGAGATGAGCGAAAGAACCAGTTATGCGCCCGGCACCCCCTGCTGGGTCGACCTGGCGACGCCGGACATCGAGGCAGCCGCCCGGTTCTACGGCGACCTGCTGGGCTGGGACGTGCCCGAACAGCCCAACTCGAATGAGATGGGCGGCTACCGGCGGGCAATGAAGAACGGCAAGGACGTCGCCGGGATGATGCCGCTGATGCAGGAGGGCCAGCCGCCGGCCTGGAGCACCTACGTCGCGGTCGAGGATGCCGACGCGACTGCGAAGACCGTCGCCGACGTGGGCGGAACCGTGATCGCCGAGCCGATGGACGTGATGGACCTCGGCCGGATGGCGGTCTTCACCGACCCGACCGGCGCCTTCTTCGGAATTTGGCAGGCAGGCACCTTCGCCGGCGCGGCCTTGGTCAACGAGTACGGCACTTTCGGCTGGAACGAGCTCGGTACCCGCGACGTCGAGTCCGGGAAGAGCTTCTACGGCCAGGTCTTCAGCTGGACCACCGAAGAGCGACCGATGGAGGAGATGGGCGCCTACTACGTCTGGAAACAAGGCGATGACCCGATGGGCGGGATGATGGACATCGGCGGCGCCCTGCCCGACGAGATCCCGCCCCACTGGCTCGTGTACTTCACCGTCGAGAACTGCGACGCGGCGGTCGAGCAGGCGCAGAGCGCCGGCGGCGGCCTCAACGCCGGCCCGATGGACGTCGAGGTCGGCCGCTTCGCCGTCGTCAGCGACCCGTGGGGAGCGGTCTTCGCCGTGATGCAGCCGACCGAGGAGCTGCTGGCGGAAGCGCCGTAGCGTCGTCAACAGCGCATCCGATTCTCGCCACAGCGGGGTGGGGCGAGAATCGGATGCGCTGGCCTAAAGCTGGCCGAGGTCGGCGACCGCTTCGGAGGGGTCGCCGGCCTCGCCCTCGTCCTCCCAGTCGGCGGGCTTCCCGAGGGAGGCGCTCTTGATCACCTTGAGGCCGAGCATCGCGCACTTCATCCGCGTCGCCGAGATGTCGATCCCGAGCAGTTCGAGGACGAAGTCTTTCGGCAGCCGCAGCAGTTCCTCCCGCGTCTTGCCGACCAGCTCGTCGGTCAGCAGCGAGGTGGCGGCGGTAGAGATCGCGCAGCCCTTGCCCTCGAAGGCGACCTCGGCAACTTTTTCGTTCTCGTCGAGGCGGATCGTCACGTGCTGCTCATCACCGCAGAAGGGGTTGGTGTCCTCGAACTCGAGGTCAGGCTCATCCAGGTGGCCGAAATTGTGCGGCCGCTTGTAGTGCTCGAGGATCTGGTCGCGGTAGAGCTCGTCCATCAGAGACCGAACACCTTACGGGCGTCTTCGAGGCCGTCGACCAGGCGGTCGATCTCCTCGGGGGTGGTGTAGACGCCGAAGCTGGCGCGGGCGGTGGCGGCGATGCCGAAGCGGTCCATCAGCGGCTGGGCGCAGTGGTGGCCGGCGCGGACGGCGACGCCGTGGCGGTCGAGGATCTCGGAGACATCGTGGGCGTGAATGCCCTCGATCTCGAAGGAGACCGGGCCGAGGCGGCCGGCGCCGCGGGGCGGGCCGAAGACGCGCAACCCCGGCGCCTCGGCAAGGCGCTCCAGAGCGTAGTCGGCGATTGCTTCCTCGTGAGCGCGCACCGCCTCCATTCCCAGCATGTCGAGCCAGCGCAGGGCGGAGGCCATCCCGATCGCCTGGGCGATCGCCGGGGTCCCGGCCTCGAAGCGGGCGGGCGGGTCGGCGTAGGTCGTGCCCTCCTTGCTGACCTTGCGGATCATCGAGCCGCCGCCGAGGAAGGGCGGCATCTCCCGCAGCAGCTCGAGCCTGGTCCAGAGGACACCGATTCCGGTCGGCGCGTAGAGCTTGTGGCCGGTGATCGCGTAGAAGTCGGCGCCCCGCTCGGCCTTGTCGTGCGGCAGCTTCGGCGCGGCCTGGGCGCCGTCGACCAGCAGCTTGGCGCCGGCGTCGTGGGAGAGACGGGCGATCTCGGCGATCGGGTTCTCGGTC
>JBQCCT010000128.1:0-14650 GCA_051961955.1 Solirubrobacterales bacterium | reverse complement strand
GGCAGCGGCTCGTCGCCGAGCACGCTGACCGCCAGCTCGCGCCCCTCGACGTAGCGCTCCAGCAGCACCCGCTCGTCGTAGCTGAAGGCCGAGACCAGCGCCTGCGGCACCTCCCCGGGCGAGGCGGCGAACTTGACCCCGAGCGAGGAGCCGCCGCGGCTGGGCTTGACCACCAGCGGGAGGCCGAGCGTCTCCTCCAGCCGCCCCAGCGCGTCGGCGGCGCCGAGCTCGCGGAAGGCGGTCTGGTTGAAGGCGAACCAGGCGGGAGTCGGCAGCCCCGCCTCCTCGATCGAGTACTTCGCCTGCACCTTGTCCATGCACCGCGCGCAGGCGGCCGCGCCGGGGCCGGTGAAGGGGATGCCGAGGATCTCCAGCAGCTCCTGCACGGTGCCGTCCTCGCCGCCGACTCCGTGCATGGCGACGAAGGCGACGTCGGGCCGCTCGACACCCAATCGCTTCACCAGGTCGCGGCCGACGTCGATCGGCAGCACCTCGTGGCCGAGCCGCTCCAGCGCGTCCTCGACCCGCGCCCCGGAGCGCAGCGAGACCCCGCGCTCCAGCGAGCGGCCGCCCTTCAGCACCGCGACCTTCACGCTTCCTCCGCTTTGCGGAAGGGGAGCACGTTGCGCTCCGGCTCCTCGGCCGGCGCCGGCACTCGCTCTCCGCCGGTCAGCGCGCCGTAGAGCTCGACCTGCTCGGCGATCGTCTTGCCGATCCGCCGCACTCCCTCGCGGATCTCCTCGTCGCCGACGCCGGAGAAGTTGAGCCGCATCGACTGGCCGCCGCGGCCGTCGAGGTAGGCCGCCTGGCCCGGCACGAAGGCGACGTCGGCGCGCAGCGCCTTCGCCAGCAGGTCGCCGGTGTCGATGTAGTCGGGCAGGGTCGCCCAGATGAAGAGTCCACCCTCGGGCTCGGTCCAGGTCGCCTCCGCCGGGAAGTAGGTGCGCAGCGCCTCCAGCATCGTGTTGCGGCGGCCGCGGTAGATCTCGACCAGGTCGTCGATATAGCGCTGCCAGCGTCGTTCGGCAAAGTACTCGCGGACGAAGTACTGGGTCAGGGTCGAGGTGCAGAGGTCAGCCGCCTGCTTGCCGAGCACCACCTTCTCCATGATCGGTGGCGGCGCCACCATCCAGCCGAGGCGGATCCCGGGGGAGAGGATCTTCGAGAAGGTGCCGACGTAGACGACGAAGTCGCCGCCGTCGAGCTGGTAGAGCGGCGGCATCGGCTCGCCCTCGTAGCGCAGCAGCCCGTAGGGGCTGTCCTCGACCACCAGCAGTTCCTCCGCCCGTGCCAGCTCGACCAGCTGGTGTCGGCGCTGCAGGGCCATCGTCACTCCGGCCGGGTTCTGGAAGCTCGGCACCGAGTAGACGAACTTCAGCCGCCGCCCCTCGCCGCGCAGGTCGGCAAGCAGCTGCTCCAGCGCCTCGACCCGCATCCCGTCCTCGTCGCACTCGACCTGGACCACGTCGGCCTGGTAGCTGGAGAAGACCGAGAGCGCACCGGGGTAGGTCGGCGCCTCGCAGACGATCACGTCGCCGGGGTCGATCACCGCCTTGCAGATCAGGTCGATCGCCTGCTGGCCGCCGGTGGTGACGATGATGTCGTCGGGGTCGGGCAGCATCCCCTCGGCGCCCATCACCTCGAGGATGCAGTCCTTGGTCTCCTCGAAGCCCTCGGTCGGCCCGTACTGGAGCGCTTCCGCCGCCGACTCCTGGGCGATCCGCGTCATCTGCGCGGCGAAGCTCTGGGGCGGGAAGGTCGAGGTGTCGGGCAGCCCGCCGGCCAGCGAGATCACTTCCGGGCGGGCGGTGATCGCCATCAGGTCGCGCATCGCCGAGGAGCGCATCACCCCCGTCCGCTCGGCGAACAGGCCCGCGTAGCGTTCGAGGTCGCGGGTGCCGGCGTGGGAGCGCCTTCTGTGAGTCGGCTCGGGCACTTCGCTCATCCCGGAAGTGTGGCGGATCGACGCGCGCCCGCCCGGGCGGTTAGGTTTTCGCAGGTGGACATTCTCACTTCCCTTGGAATCGGGCTCGCGATCGGGATGCTCGCCGGCACCGCCGGCACGCACGGCTCCGCCCGCGGGCGGATGACCATTCTCGCCGCCGTGATCGGGATCGTCGCCGGCTTCCTGCTTGACGGGGCGATCGGGGCGCTGGTGGCGCTGGTCGGCGCCGCGCTGGCCTGCATCGTGGTCAGCGACGTCGTCTACGGCGCCAGCCGGCGCGAGGGCGGCGGCGGCGGAGCGCTCGGCTTCATCGTCGCCCTGGCGGCGCTCGTCGTCGTCGCGATCGCGCTGGTGTTCCCGATTCTTGACTTGGTCGTCGTGATCGGCCTGCTCTGGCTGGGGATCGCCCGCCACCGCCGTGCCCAGCGCAAACACGCCGGCCTCCGCGTCCTTCGTTAGCCGCGCCGCAGCCGCGGCATCTGCGACCGCCGGCCCGCGCCGGGCATCATTCGAACGATGCCGGCTCGCAAGAAGCTCGTCCTCACCTACGTCGATTCGCTGCGCACCGACATGCTGCAGCGCGCCGTTGGCGAGGGCCGCGCCCCGACTTTCGGCGCCCTGCTCGACCGCGGCGTGCTCATTCCGGATTGCGTCTCCAGCTTCCCCTCGGTGACCCCGGTCGCCTGCGCCGAGATGGTCACCGGCGTCGGCGCAGAGCGCCACTGGATCAGCGGCATGAACTGGTACCACCGGCTCGAGCGGCGCTACGTCGAGTACGGCTCCTCGCTGGAGGCGACGCGCGCCTTCGGCGTCTTCCGCGCCCTCTACGACCTCGTCTACAACATGAACCTCGGTCACCTCAGCCCGGAGGTGGAGACGCTGTTCGAGACACTCGAAGACGGCGGCGCCCGCACCGCCTGCACGCCGTTCCTCATCTACCGCGGCCGGCGGCGGCACGAGGTGAGCCTGGAGGGGCTGCTGCGCCGCGCCGTCGACGCGACGAAATTGAAGTTTCACCACCACACCTGGGGACCGACCGACCTCTTCTACGGCGATCTCTACGCCAGCCGCGAGGTGCCCTGCCGCTCGACCTCGATCCCCGGCAACCGCGACGGCTACGCCGCCTGCTGCGCCGCCGAGCTCCTGCGCGCGGACCTCTACGACTTCCTCCTCCTCTCGCTGCCCGACAACGACCACTACTCGCACCGCTTCGGGCCGGAGGCGAGCGTCGAGTCGATCGCCAAGGCGGACGCCGGCTTCGCGACCTTTGTCGAGGCGGCCGGGGGACTTGATGAGCTCCTCGTCGACCACGCGGTGATCTTGCTCGCCGACCACGCCCAGACCGATGTCCACCGCGGCTTGCCACTGGCGGAGCTGCTGGCAACGGAGTGGTCGGTGCTGCAGCCTTCCGAGGAGCGGCCCGAGCGGGCGCAGCTGGCAGTCAGCCCGACTGGGCGGGCGGCGCACGTGTACCTGCTGCCGGGGGAGGGCGAGCGGGCCGAGCCGGCGGCGGTGGGGGCGCGGCTGAGCGTGATCGAGGGGGTCGACCTGGTCTGCCGGCTGGAGACAGGCGACGGCGCACCGCTGCGACGCGAGAGCCCGGGGATGCCCGCCGCCGGCGGCGAGTGGGCGGTGGTCGAGCGTGGCGATGTGGTGCTGCGCTTCCGCCCCGGCGGCGAGGTCGGTGACCTGCGCGGCGGCAGCTGGGAGGTCGAGGGGGATCTGGCGGCGCTCGAGGCCTCGGTCAACGACGGCCGCCTAAGGAGCGAGACGTACCCCGACCCGCTGGCCCGGGTCTGGTCGGCGCTGACGGCACCGCACTCGGGCGACTTCGTCGTCTCGCTCGCACCCGGCTTCGAGGCGGTCGACTGGGGCGGCGTCTCCCACGCCGGCGGTGGCAGCCACGGGGCGCTGCACGCCGGCGACTCGCTGGGGCCGTTGCTCTTCGTCGGCTGTGGACCGGCATCGGCAGAGGAGATGGAGCAGTGGACGCTGCGCGACGTCGCCCCGGTCGTCCGCGAGCACTTCGGGGTGGCGACGCGGTGAGGCGCGCGGCACTCCTGGTCGTGGCAATCGCGCTGCTGTCTTCGGTCCCGCCGCCGGCCGCCGCCGCGCCGGAACCGTCCGCGGCGAACTCCGACCGGATCACCTCCGGCAAAGCGATCGCCGCGGCCGATCGTGACCCCAAGGTTCTCGAAGAGCGGCGCGAGCATCCGAACCTGGCGCCGAGCGCGACGATGCGCGAAGGCCACTGGGAGGTCGCCTACTTTGCCGCCGGCAAGGAGGTGGCGCTGGTGCTCGTCGACCCCCACAACGGCGAAGTGACGGAGGCCTGGACCGGCTACCAGGTGCTCTGGAAGATGGCCCGGGGCTACTCTGGCGCCTTCGGCCACAAGCTCAACGCGCCCTACGTCTTCCTTCCCCTCTGCGCGATCTTCCTCCTTGGCCTGGTCGACTGGCGGCGGCTGTGGCGGGTCGCCAACCTCGACCTGCTGGTCCTGCTCGGCTTCGGCGTCTCCCACTACTTCTTCAACCGGGCCGAAATCGGCGTCTCGGTCCCGCTCGTCTACCCGGTGCTGGCCTACCTCTTCGGCCGCTGCCTCTGGATCGGGCTGCGGGGCAGGGGAGAGGGCCTGCGGCCGGTCTGGCCGGTGGCCTGGCTTGTCGTCGCGGCGCTCTTCCTGATGGGGTTCCGCGTCGGCCTCAACGTCGCCGATTCGGGCGCGATCGACGTCGGCTACGCGGGCGTCGTCGGCGCCGACCGGATCTCCCATGGGGAGCCGATCTACGACAACTTTCCCTCCGACATCTCCCAGGGCGACACCTACGGCCCGGTCAACTACCTCGCCTATGTCCCCTTCGAGCGAATCTGGCCCTGGTCCGGCCACTGGGACGATCTACCCGCCGCCCATGCCGCCGCGGTGCTGTTCGACGTCGCCACCTTCGTCCTCCTGCTCCTGATCGGCGTCCGCATCCGGCCCGGCCCGGCCGGACAGCGCCTCGCCGCCACCCTCGCCTTCGGCTGGGCCGCCTACCCGTACACCGCCTATGTGCTCGAGTCGAACTCGAATGACTCCCTGGTCGCCGCACTGCTGGTGGCGATCCTGCTCCTGGCCGCTCGCCCGCTCGCCCGCGGCGCGACGCTCGCCCTCGCGACCTGGGCCAAGTTCGTCGCCGCTCCCCTCGGGCCGATGTTCCTCACCTACGAGCGGAGGCTGCGGCCAGCGCTCCTCTTCCTCCTCGGCTTCGCTGGGGTAACGGTCGCAGTGATGCTCTGGCCGGCGCTCGATCCCGGCCTGAAGACCTTCTACGACCGCACCATCGCCAGCCAGGCCGGCCGCGAATCCCCCTTCAGCATCTGGGGCCAGGTCCCGTCGCTGGAACCGCTGCGGATCGCCCTACTAGTCGGGACCGGCGTCCTTTCGCTCCTCTTCGCCTTCATCCCCAAACGCAAGAACCTGGTCCAGCTTGCCGCCCTCTCAGCGGCGCTGATAATCGCCCTCCAGCTCACGCTGCATCACTGGTTTTACCTCTACATCGTCTGGTTCTTCCCACTGCTCTTGGTGGCTTTGACGGCGCTTGAGAAGGGACGGAATACACCCTCTGAACGGCTTGTACTTCTCGGTCAAGGCGACCTAGGACTGCCAGTGCCCGCCCCACCCGAGCAAGTTGAGTGAAGAGGGTGTGTTCCGTCCCCTACTGAGGCGCCGGAACCATCACCTGCTCGAACGAGTCAGCCAGTCCCCGCCGGTTGACTTCGACGAGGGCTCCCATCACCCAGACGTCCTCGGTGGCGCCCTCGAATCGGGTCGGCATCTGCGTGATCAGTGATCGCAGCGCCTGCTCCGGTTTCACCCCGAGCACGCTGGCGCGGGAACCGGTCATGCCGACGTCGGAAATGAAGGCGGTGCCGCCGGGCAGCACGCGGCCGTCGGCGGTGGGGACGTGGGTGTGGGTGCCGAAGACGGCGGCGACGCGGCCGTCGAGGTGCCAGCCCATCGCCACCTTCTCGCTGGTCACTTCGGCATGGAAGTCGACCACCACCGCGTCGGCCTCGAGGCGGTCGAGGATCGCGTCGACGGTGTCGAAGGGCGAGCGGGCGACGCGGAGGCCGACGCCGCCGCTGAGGTTGATCACGGCAACCCGCATCCCGCCCGCCTCGACCACGGTGTGGCCGCGGCCGGGGTTGGCCTGTGGGTAGTTGGCCGGCCGTACCACTCGCTCCTCGCGATCGAGGAAGTCGTAGGCCTCGCGGTGGCGGTAGACGTGGTTGCCGGTGGTGATGACGTTTATGCCGGACTGGAAGAGGTCGTTGGCGGTGCGTTCGGTGATGCCGACGCCGCCGGCCGCGTTCTCGCCGTTGACGATCGCCAGGTCAGGCGCGTGCCGCTCGCGCAATTCAGGCATCACTTCGCGCAGGCCCTGCCGCCCCGGACTGCCGACCACGTCGCCGATAAACAGAACTCGCATCGGAGATGACCCTATCTGCGAGATTGAGTGAGGTGGCTCATCCCGAGGAGATGGCAGCGATCTTGAAGCGGGCGCTGACCTACCCCTACGCGGTGCCGGAGCGCTCCTACCTCTACCGCGAAGGTGCCGCCCAGGAGCTGCCGGACGGTGCCCCCGACCTCATTGGCCGTACCCCCCTCCTCGCCTATGGCGCCAACGCCGCGCCGGAGGCGCTGGGTCGCAAGCTGGCCTCGCTGCCGGAAGTCGAGCTGCCGGTGATGCGGGCTGAGCTGGAGGGTTTCGACGTCGTCTACTCCGCCCACGTCTCTCCCTACGGAGCAGTGCCGGCAACCCTGGTCGAGAGCCCCGGTACGGTCGCCCCGGTCTTCGTCATCCACCCGACCTCCGAGCAGCGGGCGCTGCTGACGGCAAGCGAGCTGAACTATGACCTCGTCGAGGTGGGAGGGATGGAGGCCTTTCGCAGCAAGCACGGCCCGCTGGCGCTCGATGGCAGCGAGGTGGCGCTGACGGCGATCTGCTCCCAAGGCCGCACCCTGCCGGAGCTGGACGAGCCAGCAGTCCTAGAACGCGTCCGCGCCCACCTCGAGCCCGAGCTCACCCTGGAGGAGTTCATCGGCGCCTGCATCGAGCGCGGCGGGATCAGACCGCTGAGAATCGGCGCAGCGCGATCCGGGCGATAGCGGTGTAGGCGACGGTGAGGATCGCCAGGTGCAGGAGCGGGCCGCCGATTCCCGGGCCCGTCTCGTCGAGCGCGGAGGTGATCGCCTGCAGCGCCGGCTTGAACGGGAACAGAGCCGTGAAGTAGCGGATCAGGTCGAATACGGTGGGACTGACCGCGCCGGAGGGGACCAGCGAGAGGAAGGCGACGGGCAGGGTGACCATGAAGGCCAACAGCGAGACCGCACGCACCTCGCGCGCCGCGGCCCCGAGCGCCGCCCCGGATGCCGCCAGCGCCGCACCCCCGGCGACGATCGCGATCAGCCACAGCCATACCCGCCCAAGTTCGAGCGGGACGAAGATCTGCATCCCGAACAGCATCAGCAGCGTCACCGCCAGCCCGACCGCGATCCCGAGCAGGACCTTCGCGCCGAGCAGCTCGCCGGTCGAGACCAGCCCCCGGGTCAGGCGCGGGAAGGCGTTCTCCTCCCGCTCCAGCGCCAGCGACCCCGCCACCAGCAGGACCACGACGAAGGCCAGGGTCAGGGTCGCGGCGACGGCGATCGCGAAGATTTCCAGCGGCGGGCTTTCGCCTCCCACCACCACCTTGTCGACCGCGATCGGTTGCGCCAGGCGGTCGATCAGCGGCTTCGCCACGTCGAGGTTGTCGCGCGCCTGGGCGGCGAATTCGCTCACCTGTTCCAGTGACGGCCGGAGCGATTTCGGCAGCGCCGGCAGCACCGCTTCGAGGATGCGGGCGCTGGTCCGCAGCCCGAGGATGTGGAACGCGCCGCCGAGCGCGTGGAACTCGCCACCGTTGACGATCAGGTTCAGGTAGCGTCCGCCTTCGGAGCCGATCCGCCGCGCGATCGCCAGGTTCGCCTGCGCCAGCAGGCTCGTGATCCGGTCGTCGACCAGTTCCGCCTTGACCGCGTTTTCCTCGTTGACCAAGACTTCGACTTCCGGCACGCCGGGGGTCAGGGTCGAGAGCGAGTTGATCTTGTCGACCAGGTCGGCGGGGAGGATCAGTGCCGCCAGCGCGTCCCCCGACTTCACCTTCGCTTCGGCCTCGTCGCGGTCGTGGACGAAGACGCATTCGACCCGGGCGCAGATCCGCCCCTTCACGTTCGCCTGCGGCAGCTCCTGACCGCCGACGTTGATCCGCGTCCCCGCCGGCACTTCGTTCAAAAAGGCGACCCGCGGCTTTTCCGGCCCGCGCGAGATCGCGAAGCCGACCAGGACCGCGATCAGGATCGGGTAGGCGACCAGCAGCACCGCCTGCAGCGGCGAGCGTCGCAGGATCTGCAGGTCCTTCAGCAGCAGCCAGCGTACGCCCCGCATCAGTGCCCCCGGTGGTGCAGGTAGGCGACGAAGGCGGTCTCGAAGTCGCGGTCGGCGGCCTCGGGCGCCTCGCGGCGGACCGCCTCGCGCAGCCCCTCCGGCGGCCCGTCGAAGAGTGCCTCGCCATCGGCCAGGACGAGCAGGCGGCCGCCGTAGCGCTCGGCCTCCTGAATGTCGTGGGTGGAGAAGATCACCGTCGTGCCACGACCGGCGAGGGCGGAGACGAACTCCCAGAGGCGGGCGCGCTGGCGCGGGTCGAGGCCGACACTGGGCTCGTCGAGGAGCAGCACCGCCGGCCGCGCGAGCAGCCCGATCGCGATGTTGATCCGCTGCTGGTTGCCGCCGGAGAGGCGGGCCACGATCTCGCCCCGCCGCTCGCGCAGCCCGGTCAGCTCCAGCATCTCCTCGGTCGAGGCGTGCGGATCCGGGTGCCCCTCCAAGCGCGCGAACAGCAGCAGGTTCTCCTCCACCGTCAGTCGCCGGTAGAGCGCCGCCTGCTGCGGCACCCACCCGACCTCGCCGTTGGTCGACTCGACATCTCCCGCATCGGGCTTCGCGATGCCCGCCAGGATCGAGAGCAGGGTGGTCTTGCCGGCCCCGTTGGGCCCGATCACAGCCACCATCTCTCCGGGTGTGGCCTCGAGGTCAACCCCCCGCAGCGCTTCCCTGTCCCCAAAGCACTTAACGATCCCGTGGGCGCGCACGGAGGCAGGCTACTGACGCGGATTGTGGAGGGGCGTGTGCATCCCCGACGGACACTCCCCCAAGCGAGCGAAGCGAGCGCGTCCGGCGAGGATGTACCCGCCCCTCCCCTAAACTCGCCCTCGATGTCCTTCCCTTCCACTCGTCTGCGCCGCCTGCGGCGCACCGACACGCTGCGCGGCCTCGTCCGCGAGACCGAGCTCTCGCCAGTGCACCTGATCCAGCCCGCTTTCGTCGTCGCCGGCGAGGGCGTGCGCGAGGAGGTGCCGTCGATGCCCGGCATCGAGCGCTTCTCGATCAACAACCTGGTCGAGGAGGCGGGGGAGATCGCCGCGGCGGGGATCGGGGCGCTGATGCTGTTCGGCATCCCGGCCGCCAAGGACGAGGCCGGCTCCGGCGCCTACGACGACGAGGGGATCGTGCAGATGGCGGTGCGGGCGCTGAAGGACGCCCATCCCGACCTGATCGTCATCACCGACGTCTGTCTCTGCGAGTACACCTCGCACGGCCACTGCGGCGTGATTCGCGACGGAGGTGGCGAAGTCGACAACGACGTCACCGTCGAGCTGCTGGCGAAAACCGCGATCTCGCACGCCGAGGCCGGCGCCGACGCGGTCGCCCCGAGCGACATGATGGATGGCCGGGTCGGTTCGATTCGCTACCAGCTCGACGAGGAGGGCCACCCGAACGTCCCGATCATCGCCTACAGCGCCAAGTACGCCTCCGCCTTCTACGGACCCTTCCGCGACGCGGCCGAGTCGACGCCGCAGCACGGCGACCGCCGCGGCTACCAGATGGACCCCGCCAACGCCGCCGAAGCGGTGCGCGAGGCGGAACTCGACTTGGAGGAGGGCGCCGACATGCTGATGGTGAAGCCGGCGCTCCCTTATCTGGACGTCGTGCGCCGGGTCAAAGAGGCGACCGGCGCCCCCGTCGCCGCCTATCACGTCTCCGGCGAGTACTCGATGCTGAAGGCGGCCGCCGCCAACGGCTGGATCGACGAGCGCGCCGCCGTGGTCGAGGCGCTGACCTCGATCCGCCGCGCCGGCGCCGACGCGATCGTCACCTACTACGCGAAGGAGGCCGCCGCATGGCTCCGGTGAAAGTTCCGCAGTCGAAGGCGCGCAGCCGCAAGGGCGGCTCGGCGATCCCGCTCGACGAGACCGACAAGCGGCTGATGAACCTGCTGCAGTCGAGCTTCCCGCTCGACCCCGAGCCGTTCGCGCTCGTCGCCTCCGAGGCGAACCTCGAGCTCGACGACGTGCTGGCCCGCACCAAGCGCCTGCTCGACGGCCGCATCATCCGCGAGATCACGCCGATCTTCGACACCCGCGCGCTCGGCTACGAGTCGATGCTGGTGGCGGCGAAAGTCGACAGCGAGCATCCGCAGCGGGCGGCGCAGATCGTCAACGCCCACCCGGGTGTCTCCCACAACTACCTGCGCACCCATGACTTCAACCTCTGGTTCACGATCGCCACCCCGCCCGACTCCAAGCTCGGCCTGAATGGGACGCTGGACGCGCTGATGGAGGAGACCGGGGCCGAGTCGATGCGGGAACTGCCCACCCTGACCCTGTTCAAGATCAACATGAACCTGGAGATGGAGAAGGGGACCGAGGCGCTGGCGACGACGGTCGAAGCGGCGCCCCCGCGCGAGCTGGAACCGCAGCCCTACGGTGAGGACGACATCGCCCTGATCCGCGCCCTGCAGGGACCGATGGAGCCGGTCGCCCGTCCCTACGACGCGGCCGCGGCCGAACTCGGGATCTCGACCGAGGAGATGCTCGACCGCCTGCGCGGGATGGTGGACCGCAAGATCCTGCGCCGCGTAGCGGCGATCCTCTTCCACCGGCGCGCCGGCTTCTCGGCCAACGGGATGGGCGTCTGGAAAGTGCCCGAGGACCAGATCCTCGAGGTGGGCGGAAGGATGGCCTCCTTCCGCGGCATCTCCCACTGCTACCGGCGCCCGACTTATGAGGACTGGCCCTACAGCGTCTTCACCATGGCCCACGGCCGCTCGAAAGAGGAGTGCGACGCGATCCTCGACTCGATCGCCGAGGAGTGCGGGATGGGGCCGGACGACCGCGCCACCCTCTACTCCTCGACCGAGTACAAGAAGATCCGCCTCCACTACTTCACCGAGGACTACGCCCGCTGGGAGGCCGAGCATTCCTGAAAACGCGGCTGACGCCGCCGGCGGCGCTGAGGCGGCGCTATTCGAGCGGGCGCAGCGGGTCCTGCCGGGTGGGGTGAACTCACCGGTCCGGGCGATGCGCCAGATCGGTCGCGACCCGATCTTCATCGACCGTGGCGAAGGCGCCTGGCTGTTCGACATCGAGGGGAACCGCTACCTCGACTGGATCGGCTCATGGGGGCCGATGATCCTCGGCCACGCCGAGCCGTCGGTGGTGGCGGCGGTGATCGAAGCGGCCAAGCGCGGCACCAGCTTCGGCGCCGCGACCCTGGCGGAGGTCCAGCTCGCCGAGGAGGTGGCGGCGCGGGTGCCCTCGGTGGAGATGGTGCGGATGACCAGCTCCGGCACCGAGGCGGCGATGAGCGCGGTGCGGCTGGCCCGGGCAATCAGTGGCCGCGAGGTCGTCGTCAAGTTCGCCGGCGCCTACCACGGCCACTCCGACGGCCTGCTCGCCGACGCCGGTTCGGGGCTGGCGACGCTGGGGGTGCCGGGAACCCCCGGGGTGACCGCGGCGCAGGCGGCGGGCACGGTGGTGGTGCCGTGGAACGACCGCGAGGCGGTGACCCGCGCCCTGCGCGAGCACCAGGTGGCGGCGCTGCTGGCCGAGCCGATCGCCGCCAACATGGGCGTGGTGCCGCCGGCCGATGGCTTCCTCGAGCTCCTCCGCAAGGCGACCCGCGAGGCGGGCGCGCTGCTGATCTTCGACGAGGTGATCACCGGCTTCCGCGTCGCCCGCGGCGGCGCCCAGGAAATGTTCGGGGTCGAACCGGACCTGACGGTGATGGGCAAGGTGCTGGGCGGCGGCCTGCCGGCGGCGGCCTACGGCGGCCCACGCGAGCACATGGAACGAGTTGCCCCGGCCGGCGACGTCTACCAGGCGGGCACGCTCTCCGGCAACCCGCTCGCGGTCGCCGCCGGGCTGGCGACGCTGGCGCAGCTTGACGCCGCGGCCTACACCCAGCTAGCCGTACTGACCGACCGCCTGGCGGCGGGCTTCGAAGAGCTGGCGCAGGACCGGCCGCTCCAGGTCGCCTCGGCGCCGGGCCTGGTCACGCTCTTCTTCAGCCCGGCCCCGGTCACCGACTTCGCCACCGCGACCGCCTGCGACGTCGACGCCCACGCCCGCTTCTGCCGGGCGATGCTGGAGCGCGGCGTCTACCCGCCCCCGGCCCAGTTCGAGGCCTGGTTCGTCTCCCTCGCCCACGACGAGGCGACGATCGACCAGACCCTCGAAGCCGCCGCCGAGGCGCTGCCATGAACGCTCTGAAGGCGCTTGCCGAGCAGTTGCGCGCCGAGGACACGCCGATCTCGCCGCACGTGATCGACCCGGCCGAGTCGCCGCAGCTGGGCGAGCTCGCCGCCTCCGGCCCGGGCTCGGCCGCGGCGCCCGCCGAGTACGCCCTCGTCGTCGAGGCCGTGCGCGAAGGCTACCTGCTCCATTACGAGCAGCCGCGCCTGCTCGCCGGCCACGACTCCGACCTCGCCCTTCTCGCCGGCGATTACCTCTATGCCCTCGGCCTCGACCGCCTCGCCGCCCTCGGCGACACCGTCGCCGTCGCCATCCTCTCCGACCTGATCACCAACTGCGCCCGCCTCCAGGCCGAAGGCGAGACAACCACCCAAATCCCCGACCTCTGGCGCACCGCCGCCGAACAGATCGCAGCGGCTCGCTAGGCGCGGCGAATTTGCCATCCGTGACGCAAGTCACAGCCTCCAAGCAATAGACTTCGTCGCCCTACGTCGAATCGATCTGTGGCTGACGACGCGAACAAGGTGAACGGAGTCCAGGAGGCTCCCATGCAGGAGCGGGCGAAGCCCGACCCGCCCGGCTACTTTGAGGGCGAGTCGATGACGCGCCGCCGCGTCTTCACGGTCGCCGCCCAGGGTCTGGGCGGGCTGGCCGGTGCGGCGATCGTGCTGCCGGCCGTCGGCTTCGCGATCGCGCCGATCTTCCACCGCGGCAAGGAGCGCTGGGAGGCGATCGGTCCCGTCTCCGACTTCGTCGAAGACACCTATCGCCAGGTCGTCTTTACCGAAACGCCGGGGATCGGCGACGCCGGCAAGACCACCGCCTACGTGCGCAAGAGCTCGAAGGAACTAGGCGAAGAACCGAATCAGTTCGTCGCCGTCTCAAACCGTTGCGCCCATCTCGGCTGCCCGGTCCGCTTCGTTGAGGCCGCCGGCAACTTCATCTGCCCTTGCCACGGTGGCGTCTACGACTTCCAGGGCAAACGCATCGGTGGTCCGCCGGTGCGCCCGCTTGATCACTTCCAGACCCGGGTCCGCAACGGCCAGGTCGAGCTCGGCCCGCGCTACAGCGTCACCAACCAGCTCGAACCGGTTCGCGCTCGCGACCCCGGGGAGTTCACCGGTGGGATCTGGGAATACCTTTACCCGCCGCGTCCGTCCACCTTCCCGCCGCCCTGATGCCGAAAGTACGCCTGCCGAAAATTCCGGACGCCGTCGTCCCGCCGCCCCTGCGCAAACCGGCCAAGCCCGGCAGCGGCGGCACGCCCAAAGGGCAGGCGCCGGCCGATCTGAAGACCTCGACCCCGCCGCGCCCGACCCACGGCGAACGGCTGGGGAGCGTCGCCAAAGAGGCGCCGATCGACGCCCTCGGCTGGGTCGACCAGCGGCTCGCCGCCAGCGGCTTCCTCACCGGCATGCTCTATCGCAAGGTGCCGAAGGGGACCAACTGGTTCTACACGCTCGGTTCCGCGACCCTCTTCGCCTTCATCGTCCAGGCCGTCACCGGCGTCTTCCTGGCGATGTACTACACGCCCTCGGCGACCCAGGCCTACCACTCGATCGCCCATATCAACAACGAAGTCCCGCTCGGCCAGTTCGTGCACGGGATGCACAAGTGGGGCGCCAGCGTGATGGTGATCCTGGTCTTCCTGCACATGGGCCGCACCTTCTTCTTCGGCGCCTACAAGTACCCGCGCGAGCTGAACTGGGTGATCGGCGTCGTGCTGCTGATCCTGACGATGACGATGGCCTTCACCGGCTACCTGCTGCCGTTCGACCAGCGCTCCTTCTGGGCCTCGATCGTCGGCATCAACATCAACGGCACCGGCCCGATCGTGGGCCCGTATCTGAGCGATTTCCTCCGCGCCGGCCCCGAGCTCGGCGCGACCACGCTCGCCCGCTTCTACGCGATCCACATGTTGCTGGTGCCGGGAGCGATCATCGCCTTGATCGGCGCCCACCTTTACCTGGTGGTCAAGCTCGGCACGACGGCGCCGCCGTGGCTCAAGTTCGAGAAGCCGAAAGGCGCCTCCCCGCTCGCGCAGTTGGACGCCGGCGCCAACGGCTATGGAGCGAGTACCAATGGAGGCGGC
>JBQCCT010000127.1:0-18817 GCA_051961955.1 Solirubrobacterales bacterium | reverse complement strand
AGGCGGTAAGCCATCTGCGGCGCGTCGGCAGCTTTGGCGAAGATGTTGATCACCTCTCCCGCAGTGTGCGGACGGGGGTCGGTTAGGTGGAAGGCGCGCCCGTTCAGCCGCGGCTTGTGGGCAATGTGGTCCATCGCCGCCGCCACGTAGTCGACCGGGACGATGTTGATCTCGCCGCCCTCGATCCCCAGCACCGGCAGCCAGGACGGCGCCACCCGCCGCAGCCGCTGCAGGCTCTTGAAGAAGTAATAGGGCCCGTCGACCTTGTCGATTTCCCCGGTGCGCGAGTCGCCGACCACGATCCCCGGCCGGTAGACCCGCCAGGGCCGCTGGCACTCGTCGCGGACCAGCCGCTCGGACTCGTGCTTGGTGCGGAAGTAGGGGTTGTTGTCGAGCCGTTCGGCCTCGTCGAACATGTCCTCGGTCCAGACGCCGCGATAGAGGCCGGCGGCGGCGATCGAGCTGACCTGGTGGAAGATGCCCGCCTCGACCGCGCCGGCGAGCTCGATCGCGTGGCGCGTTCCCTCGACGTTGGCCACTTCCTGGGCCTCGGCGTCGGCTGTGAGGTCGTAGATCGCGGCGAGGTGGAAGAAGTGGTCGATCTCCCCCCGCATCGTCAGCAGGTCCTCCTCGGAGACCCCCAGCCCCGGCTGCGAGAGGTCGCCGGTGATCGGGACGATGCGGGCGCCGTCGGCCCCCCAGCCGGTGCGCAGCTCCTCCAGCCGGCCGCGCGAGCCGGCCCGCACCAGCGCGTAAATCGTGCCCTCCCGCTGGAGCAGCCGCTCAACCAAATGTCTGCCGATAAACCCGGTCGCGCCGGTGACGAAATAGCTCATGTCGTTGCAGGGTATCTCGCTTGAGCTGCCGATAAACCTCTTTCCTTAGACTGCAAACAAGAAATGCCAGAGACGGCCACCGTGCAGATCCCAATGCCCGAGATGGGCGAGTCGGTGACCGAGGGCATCGTCCTCGAGTGGCATGTCGCCGAGGGCGACGCCGTCAAGGAGGGCGACACCATCGTCGAGGTCTCGACCGACAAGGTCGACGCCGAGGTGCCGGCGCCGATGGACGGGGTCATCACCAAGCTGATCGCAGCTGTCGATGACGAGGTGCCTGTTGGGGCTCCCTTGGCTGAGATGGAACCCGGGGAGGGACCAGGCGCTGGGGGCGCGGGTCCTGTCTCCGATAAGTCCTCCGCGCCTGACGGCGCGGACGATTTATCGTCGCCACCCGCGCCAGACGCGTCTACTACCTCCCAGGGTTCGAACGGAGGCAATGGCAGCGCCGACGTGCGCGCTACGCCCGTTGCGCGGCGAGTAGCTGAGGCTCACGGCGTCGATCTGACTTCGGTTAGTGGGTCCGGGCCTGGGGCCAAGGTCACTAAAGAAGATGTGTTGGCCGCCAACGGGGGCGGGAATGGCGTGGCCGCTCCCGCTCAAGGGGAGGCCAAGCAGCTTCGGGGGGCTGCGGCGATGCTGGCTCAGGCGATGGATCAGAGCAAGGAGGTGCCTACTGCTACCTCGTTCCGGACGATCGCTGTGGATACGTTGGATGCGAAGCGGAAGGCGATCAATGCGGTACTGAAAGACCGGGGGTTGAAGGTCTCCTTTACGCACCTCGTCGCCTGGGCGATCGTGCAGGCGGCGAAGGACTTCCCGGTGATGGTGCGGGTCTTCGAGCAGCGCGAGGGCAAGCCGTTCGCGATCGAGAGCAGCCCGGTCAACCTCGGGATCGCCGTCGACGTCGAGAAAAAGGACGGCTCCCACTCGCTGATGGTCCCGGCGATCAAGGGCGCCGACGAGCTCGACTTCGCCGGCTTCCACACCCGCTACGAGGAGCTGATCGCGAAGACGCGCGAGAACAAGCTCTCCGCCGACGACTTCCAGGGCACCAACATCAGCCTCACCAACCCCGGCGGGATCGGCACGATGGCCTCGGTGCCGCGCCTGCTCAGCGGCCAGAGCGCGATCATCGCCACCGGCTCGATCGCCTACCCGCCGGAGTGGAGGCACGCCTCGCCGGAACGGCTGAAGCAGGTCGGCGTCAGCAAAGTGATGACGCTGACCTCGACCTACGACCACCGCGTCATCCAGGGGGCCGAGTCGGGCGCCTTCCTGCGCCGGATCGAGCAGCTCCTGCAGGGCGAGGACGGCTTCTACGAGTCGGTGGCCGACGACCTCGGCTTCGAAGCCGCGGTCGTCACCAACGCCCACCCCGCCTCCGCCTCGGCGCCGCCGCTGAGCGCCGCCCCTCCCAGCGCCGAACCGGCCACCGCCCCCGGCGAAATCGACGAAGAGCTGCTGCAGGGGGTACAGGCGGCAACCTCGCTGCTGAAGGCCTACCGCACCCACGGCGTGCTCGCCGCCAACCTCGACCCGCTCGGCTCCGAGCCGAAGGGCGACCCGGCGCTGCAGCCGGAGAACGTCAACCTCACCCCGGAGCTGATGGCGCGGATCCCCGCCTCGATCCTGCGCATCGGCGTCCCCGGCGAAACCCTGCTGGAGGCGCTGCCGCGGATGCGCGACGCCTACTGCGACACGATCGGCTACCAGGTCGAGCACCTCTCCTCGCACCAGCAGCGGATCTGGCTGCGGGAAATGATCGAGACCGGCGCCCACCGCCAGCCCCTCACCGAGGAGGAGAAACAGCGCCTGCTGAACCGGCTGATCGAGGTCTTCCAGTTCGAGCGCTTCCTCGAGAAAGCGTATTTGGGGCAGAAGATGTTCTCGATCGAGGGGCTCGACGTGATCGTGCCGATGCTCGACGAAGTCGTCACCCTGGCGCAGCGGGCCGAGGCCGAGGAGGTCGTCTTCGGGATGGCCCACCGCGGTCGCCTCAGCGTGCTCGCCCACAACCTCGGTCGCTCGGTCGAGTCGATCCTCGCCGAGTTCGAGGGCTCGAAGCAGATCGAGGCGGTGAAGGCGGTCGCCGCGATCCCCCACGGCGGCACCGGCGACGTCAAGTACCACTACGGCCACCGCGGCGTCTACGAGACCGCGGACGGGGAGAAGATCTCGGTCCGGCTCTACCCGAACCCGAGCCACCTCGAGTTCGTCGACCCCGTCGTCACCGGCGGCACCCGCTTCCTGCAGCAGGACTTCGACGGCCCGACCCTGACCCACGATCCGAAGCGGGCGGTGCCGGTGCTGCTGCATGGCGACGCCGCCTTCCCCGCCCAGGGGGTGGTCGCCGAGACGCTCAACCTGCAGTCGCTGCCCGGCTACACGACCGGCGGCACGATCCACCTGATCCAGAACAACCAGGTCGGCTTCACCACCGACCCGGACGAGGCCCGCTCCACCCCGTTTGCCGCCGACATGGCGAAGGGGTTCAACGTGCCGATCATCCACGTCAACGCCGATGACGTCGAGGCCTGCGTCGCCGCCGTGCGGCTGGCGATGGCCTACCGCGACCGCTGGTGCCGCGACATCGTCATCGACGTGATCGGCTACCGCCGCTTCGGTCACAACGAGACCGACGAGCCCGCCTACACCCAGCCGACGATGGCGACGAAGATCAAGAGCCACCCGCCGGTCTCGGAGATCTACGCCGAGCAGCTAATCGGCGAGGGGACGGTGTCGGCGGAGCAGGTCGGGAAAACCTCCGACGAACGCCATGCGGAGATGTCGGGGGCGCTGAAAGCGCTGCGGGAGAAGATGGAGTCCGGCGAGTACGAGGACCCGACCGTCACCGGCGCGACCACGCAGACCGGCGAACTGCTCGATCGCACCGCGAGCCCGCCCGTCCACACCGCGGTCGAGGCGACCCGGCTGCGCTCGCTGAACGAGGCGCTGCTGAAGACGCCCGAGGGCTTCAACGTTCACCGCAAGCTGCGGCGGCCGCTGGCGCGGCGGGTCGAGGCGCTGGAGCAGGGCGGGATCGACTTCGGCCAGGCCGAGGCGCTGGCCTTCGCCTCGCTGCTCGGCGACGGCGTCCACATCCGCCTCACCGGCCAGGACACCGAGCGCGGCACCTTCTCCCACCGGCACCTCGTCCTCCACGACGAGAACACCGGCCTCAAATTCACGCCGATGCAGCACCTGGAGGACGCCGCAGCGCCGTTCGAGCTCTACAACAGCCCGCTCTCGGAGACCGGCTGCCTCGGCTTCGAGTACGGCTACTCGGCGGCGAGCCCGAGCGCGCTGGTGCTGTGGGAGGCGCAGTTCGGCGACTTCTCCAACGCCGGCCAGGTGATCATCGACAGCTTCATCGTCGCCGGCGAGTCGAAGTGGGGACAGACCAGCCGCCTCACCCTGCTGCTGCCGCACGGCTACGAGGGCTCGGGGCCGGAGCACTCCAGCGCCCGCATCGAGCGCTTCCTCGCGCTCGGCGCCGAGGGCAACATCCGCATCGCCAACCCCACCACCGCCGCCCAGTACTTCCACCTGCTGCGCCGCCAGGCGCTGATCAAGAAGCCGCGGCCGCTGATCGTCTTCACCCCGAAGGGATTGCTGCGCCTCGACCGCGCCACCGCCAACCTCGAGGAGCTGACCCAGGGCGAACTGCAGTTCATCCTCGACGATCCGACCGCGGCCGAGCGCCGGGAGAAGGTCGAGCGCCTTGTCCTCTGCACCGGCAAGGTCTATTACGACATGGACGCCAGCGAGCGTCGTGCCGGGGCCGAGAACGTCGCGATCGCCCGGGTCGAGGTCCTCTACCCGTTCGCGAAGGAACAGCTGGAACGGCTGATCGCCTCCTACCCGAACCTGAAGGAGATCGCCTGGGTCCAGGAGGAGCCGCGCAACATGGGCGCCTGGAAGGTGATGTCCCGCCGCATGCCCGACGTCTTGCCCGAGGGCGTCACCCTCACCTACATCGGCCGCCAGGGCCGGGCCAGCCCGGGTGAGGGTTACTCCGGCGCCCACGCGCGGGAGCAGGAGCGCATCGTCCTCACCGCGCTGACGGCGGCCGAGTAGCTGCGATGGCAGGTCAGCCGTTCGAGAAGCCCGTGCCGGGCGAGCTCTTCGTCTGGGTCAAGCGGCTCTCCTGGATCGAGCTGGCGATCTTCACCAGCCTGATCGTCTTCTGGCTGGTCCCGGGGTTCGAGACCGAGACGATGCTGTTCGGCTGGGCGCACGGGCTCGGGTTCGTCGCTCTTTGTGTGGTGATCTGGATCGCCTGCATCCGCAAGGAGGCGCCTTACACCCTGCTCGCTGCGACTCTCACTCCGGTCGGTCCAGTCGGCAGCGTGATCGGGATCGAGCTGATCGAACGCAAGGGATGGGGGATCGGTGAACAACGCAGTTCTCAGGAATTCACACCGGAAAGCGCATCAGAAGGTTCATAAAAGCAGTCGATTCCGCTTGACCGACCGGTCCTACGCCGGTATAGCTAAACCCTGACTCTCCCACAGGGCAGTCCCCCCACGGGAACGGCCGCGTCGGCATCCCTCCCTGGCTACCGCCGCGCAGGTGCCGCGAGGGTCGCGCGGACCCCCCTGCCCCCCGCGCCCCCGCTGCACCTACTCCTTGAGTTTGCGCAGCACAGCTTGCAAGATACCCATGTTTCTAAAGTAGCTGATCTCGTTCGGGGTGTCGAGCCGGACGGTCGCCTCGAACTGCTTCTCGGTCTCGTCATCGGCGCGGACGGTGACGGTCACAGTCTTGGCCTCGCCCTCTTCGAGGTCGCCGATGTCAAACTTCTCATCCCCAGTTAGACCGAGAGAAGCAACGCTCTCACCGGCGGCAAATTGGAGCGGCAGCACCCCCATCCCGATCAGGTTGGAGCGGTGGATGCGCTCGAAGCTCTCGGCGATAACGGCCCGCACCCCGAGCAGCCGCGTCCCCTTCGCCGCCCAGTCTCGGGAAGAGCCGGAGCCGTACTCCTTGCCCGCCAGCACTACCAGCGGCACACCTTCGTCCGCGTAGGCCATCGCTGCGTCGTAGATCGTCGTCTCCTCGCCGTCGGGGAAGTGGCGGGTGTAGCCGCCGGCACGCTCGACGAGCCGGTTGCGGAGGCGGATGTTGGCGAAGGTGCCGCGAATCATCACCTCATGGTTGCCACGACGGGAACCGTAGGAGTTGAAGTCCTTCACGTCCACACCGTTGTCCGTCAGCCAGCGCCCGGCGGGGCTGTCCTTTTTGATCGCGCCCGCAGGTGAGATGTGGTCGGTGGTGATCGAGTCCCCCAGCAGTGCGAGCGCGCGAGCGCCGGTGATCGGCTCCACACCGGGCGCCTCGGCCGGCATATCTTCGAAGAAGGTGGGACGGCGCACATAGGTGGACTCAGGCCAGGTGTAACGGTCACCGGAAGGCACGTCGACCGCGTTCCACATCTCATCGCCGGCGAACACCTCGGCGTAATTGCGCTTGAACATCTCCGCCTGCACCGAGGAGCCGACCATCTGCTTCACCTCCTCGGCATTGGGCCAGACGTCACGCAGATAGACCGGCTCACCGTCAGAGCCCTCACCGAGCGGATCGTTCTGAAGGTCAATGTCCATACGGCCTGCCAGCGCGTAGGCAACGACCAGCGGTGGGCTCGCCAGGTAGTTCGCCTTCACGTCCTGATTGATCCGGCCCTCGAAATTGCGGTTGCCGGAAAGGACAGCGCAGACGGCGAGGTCCTTCTCCGCAACCGCAGCGGAAATTTCCGGTGCCAGCGGGCCGGAGTTGCCGATGCAGGTGGTGCACCCGTAACCGACGAGGTTGAACTGGAGGGCGTCGAGGTACTCGGTCAGGCCCGCCCGCTCGAGGTAGTCGGTGACCACCGTCGAGCCCGGGGCGAGCGAAGTCTTCACCCAGGGTTTGCGCTGCAGACCCTTCTGCACAGCATTGCGAGCGAGAAGTCCGGCGCCGATCATCACGCTCGGATTTGAAGTGTTGGTGCAGCTGGTGATCGCGGCGATGACGACGCGGCCGTGGTCGAGCTCGACCTCGGGCCCGTCCTCCAGCGTCACCGCGATCGCATCGCTGGTGCGCGGCACGGTGGCGGTGCCGCTGAGGGCTGGACGCGGCTTGCCACGCTCATCGTCGTGCGCCTCGGCCGGCGGGTCGGAGGCGGGGAAGGACTCTTCGATCGCCTCGTCGCGACCGTTCCCCATCTCCTCGGCAGCCTCGGGGTCGAACTCGTGCATCACCCCCAGAAAGGACTCTTTCGCCTGCGCCAGCGGCACCCGGTCCTGCGGCCGTTTCGGCCCGGCGATGCTGGGTTCGACGTCGCCGAGGTCGAGCTCGAGCAGGTCGGAGAAGACCGGGTCCTCCGAGCTCTTGTCGTGGAACATGCCTTGCTCGCGCGCGTAGGCGTCGACCAGCTCGATCGTCTCGGTCGGGCGGCCGGTGAGGTCGAGGTAGCGCAGGGTCTCGGCGTCGACCGGGAAGATCGCGCAGGTCGAGCCGAACTCCGGCGACATGTTGCCGAGGGTGGCGCGGTCGGCGAGGCCGAGGGTCGGCAGGCCGGGGCCGAAGAACTCGACGAACTTGGAGACGACGCCGCGCTCGCGCAGCATCTCGGTGACGGTGAGGACGAGGTCGGTCGCGGTCGCCCCCTCGGGCAGTTCGCCGGAGAGCCTGAAGCCGACCACCTGCGGCAGCAGCATCGAGATCGGCTGGCCCAGCATCGCCGCCTCGGCCTCGATCCCCCCCACCCCCCAGCCGAGCACGCCGAGGCCGTTGACCATCGTCGTGTGCGAGTCGGTGCCGACGAGGGTGTCGGGATAGGCCTGCAGGACGCCACCGTTCTCGCGGCTGTAGACGACCTGGGAGAGGTACTCGAGGTTGACCTGGTGGCAGATGCCGGTCGCCGGCGGCACGACGCGGAAGTTGTCGAACGACTGCTGCCCCCACTTGAGGAAGGAGTAGCGCTCGCGGTTGCGCTCGAAGTCGCGCTCGGCGTTGACGGCGAAGGCGCGCTCGTTGCCGAAGGCGTCGACCTGAACCGAGTGGTCGATCACCAGGTCGACGTCGACCAGCGGGTTGATCGCGGCGGGATCGCCACCGATCTCGTCCATCGCATCGCGCATCGCCGCCAGGTCGACGACTGCGGGGACGCCGGTGAAGTCCTGCATCAGCACCCGCGCGGGCTGGAAGGGGATCTCGACGCTGGGCTCGGCGGTCGCGTCCCAGGAGGCGATCGCCTCGACGTCGTCGGCGCTGACCGAGACACCGTCCTCGAGCCGCAGCACGTTCTCCAGCAGGACCTTGACCGAGTACGGCAGGCGGGCGACGTCAAAGCGGTCCTGCAGCGCGTCGAGGCGGAAGATCTCGAGCTCGCGCCCCCCCACCTGGAGGATCGAACGGGCGCCGAAGGAATCGCTGCTCACATGACTGAGTCTAAGAAAAACGCAAAAGCGGCGCCGCCCCCACTCGACCGGGGCGTCGCCGCATCGATTCAACGATAGGCCTTCGTCAGCGCGTTACGTCCTCTAGGAATAAGGCGCCGCCATTCGGGCCGTTGACCGTAAACGTTCCGGTCGCGTATCCGCCTTTTTCACTTGGACATTCCGTTCCGTATCCACCCAGCGAAAGGAACGAGGTTCCTTCGAAGGTGAACTTCCCAGGCGCCCCGCCTTCGAGCGGGATCCCCTGTTCTCCTAGCCCACCTGAATGTTCGAACGGACACATTATTTCGGTGCGTTCCACTTCGCCGCCGACATTTTTACCGCACCTCATCAACCACTGGGTGTTCCCGCTGGACCAGAATCCTGCCTGGCTCTGCCACAGTTCAACGGCGTTAATCGACACTTCCGGTTGATAGATGCCAAGGGTACAGTCTGCCCGCCCCTGACTGGGCAGTTCGCAACCTTCCGTCGACCAGTTGGCGGCGGCGATAGCCAATGCGCTGCCGCCGAGCCCGTAGCTTTCGGCTGGTTCAGCTTTCACACTTGCATTTTTGCAGTTCAAATTCCCCCAAGCTTTTCCATTTTCCGGGTTGGTACCGGCGAAATGAAGGCTGAGATTCGTTGATTCGAAGTTCACGGTTGACCCTGCGCCGTAGAGATCAGACGCTTCGCAGTAAAAGTCCGTCGTACGGCAAAGGCCGAGCGCCGGGGTCGAGGGTGGGGTCTGTGCTCGCTCGGGATGCAGCCAGACGGAGGTTGGCGTGACCTTGTAGATCGCGCTGAAGCTCCGGGATTGCGGGCATACCCCTTTGCCGCTCATCGACTCTTCGGACGCGTAGATCGCGTTGAGCCCGCCTTCCGGTTCATATTTGATGTCGAGGGTTGGTTCGATGGCGAACGTGCACGAGATAAAGGGGTTGCATTTGACCGTCCAGCCGGGCGCTCCCGTGCCTGATTTGTTGACCTTGAGCGTGCCCTGCTCCTCCCGCGTCCACGCCACTTCGCCGGGCCAGGGGCTGGTTGCGGCAGGCGTGACGCTGCAGGACGTGGATTTGAGGCTGCAGCCGCCCAGGCTCCAAGTGATGATGGAGACTGGCAGCGGTTCGCCGGATTGGGCGCCAATCGTCCCCTTCAGCGTGGATTCGCTGCAGTTAACGTTCCCGAGCCCGGTGGCGATCGTCGCATTGGCCGCACTGGTTTCGAAGGCGGTACCCGCCGGAAAGCGATATTCCGGGCCACAGTAGGGCGTATCCGCGCTCCTGTTGCAGAGAGTGGTGCTGACCGCCCAAGACGCAGGTGCGCACACCGCAAGGTAGAGACCGGCGGCGGCGATAACTGCCATGAGCGGTGCCAGCCTTCGGGCTTTGGAAGTAGGTCGAACACGCAAGCGTTTCATCAATCCTCCTTTGGAGAGTGCTTCTAAGACGGTTGAAGTCCTTTACCGTCCAGCCAACCCTCTCTGATCGCCCCGTCCCAGTACCTTGGCAATGTGCTGAAGAAGAGAAGGAATGATTCAGCACAATGCTGGGGTTGTCACCCGGTCACCGGGGACTCCCCAGCTCCGAAAGGCATAGAGCGGCTTCGAGCTCTGGCCCGCAGCCGGTGAGGGGCCTGCCGATCACCACCTCGATGGCTCGTAGGCGATTCGCCACCGTGTTCCTGTTCACACCCAGGGCGACAGCAGCGGACGAGATGTTGCACCCACTCTTGAAGTAAGCGCGCAGCGTCTCGCGCGCGACCACTCCCCCATCATGCTCAGCCTCGAGCGGATCGAGGTAAAGACGGTGGAGAGACGTAGCCAGCAGATGATCCCTCACGACCGCGGCCAGAATGGCGACATCCGCATACCGAACAATCGGCTTACCCCCGCGGATTGCGATGGGAAGCGCCGCCCGGGCCTGCCGGTGGGTCAGGCGCCAGCCGCTCAGGCCTTGGCCGGCCTCACCAAGCGCCAGGACGACCTCTGGGGGCCACGCCGCCGCGACTATGCGCCGAAGATCGTCCGACTCGGGGGTGTGGCGACCACCAAACCAGGACCAAAAAACATCGTCCTCACGGCGGACACTGAGCAGACGGCGATCGAGCGCAGTGGCGAGCTCCCGGATCGTCTCGTCGGCGCCTTTTCCCTTGGCGATCACCGCTAAATGATGACCCTGGAAGTCATAGGTGAAATCCGAGGTATCGAGCAATTCGCCCGCTAGGAGCCTCTCAATCCGCTCAGCTCGGTGCTCGTCGGTTGAGGAGATGCGAGTCTCGGCCTCACGCGCATACTCTTCGCTGACCGCCTCCAGGAGGCGGTCAAAAACAGAAGCCTGCCCGCGGAGGAGGGCCTTGAGGGCGGCATTGTCGAGGAGGTGCGATCGCTCGGCCTCCTCGACCGCGAAGTCCACGAGGAGGCTGTGGCCGGCGACGTACCGGCGCAGTACCGTGTCGAGGCCGACGCCCCAGCGAGCTGCCAGGCGGGCCTGGGCGAGAAGAATTGGTGGTGGAGGGGGAGCGCGTCGCTCGCCCAGCTCGATGAAGCCGAAGGTGTAGTCGATCGCGGCGCCGATCGCGGCGGTTATGCCTTCGGCATAGGTGGGATCGAGGCTGCTGGTGTCCGCAACCGCGTAGACGCGGGTCATCAACGCGAGCTCGACCTCCGACCGCCGCTCCGTGAGTCGCTTTGCCAGCTCCGTGCGGGCTGCATCGATCCCAACCCTGGAGCGGCCAGGGGTCGGGGTTCGATGGGAGTTGGTTGCTCTTACCCTTATCGCCTATTTGCCTTTGCGTTTCTTGCAGGAGGTCTTGAGTGCCTGCTGCGTGTTCGCAACCCTGCCGTTCTGGCCCGTGAACTTCACCGTCGCCCGCTGGGTGTGCGCGCAAAGGTGTTCGGCGCTGATTTCGAGCAGGCCACGCTTACCACCTCGCATCTTCAGGGTGAAGCTGCTGACCGGAGCGTCGGGGACCGTTTCGAAGGTGTTGCGGATGCCTTCGTTGATCTCGTCGATCCGGCCATTGAGGTCGATCTCGATCGGGAACGAGGGCGGCCCTTTCAGTTCGGCGACCAGGTCGGGGAGCTTGTGGCCGTAGCCGGTGCCGAGGTAGACGTTGCCTTCGAGCGGGAAATCGAACAGCGGCGTCCTGGCGAGCGCGGTTCCGTAGACCGAGCCCGCCGGGCATGCTTTGGCGGCGAACTGCACCCGCGTGCAGACGCGATTGAGGCTGCCCTGGTCGAGGAATAGGGAGTGCGGCAGGGCGACCTGCGCGACACCGACGTTGGCCTCGCCCGGGGGCATCTTCAGCGTCGCGGTAAGGGCGGGGTGGTCGGAGCGCTTGGTGCCGCCCTTCAACTGCAGGGTTAGCCTCGGCTTGAAGGCGAGCTTGGCGCAGTCGGTCGCCGCGTAGGAGGAGACCAGGCTGGCGCTCTTCCCGCCCACCGACGTCAGGTCGGCAACCGTTTCCTTCTTTGCGCACGAGGTCGGGTTGAGGGCAAAGCCAGGTCGATCCAACTGGACGTTGATGATCTGGTAGAAGAGCGGCGTGCCTTCGACGAACTGGGGCAGCGGGTCGGTGTGCGCCGTCGCCCGGGCCGTTACCGGGTCCACCGTTACCGCGCTCCTCACCACTTCATCGCCGAAGTCGAACGGTCCGGCCTGTTTGGGCACGACGGCGACGATGCTGGTCGGCGCTCCTTTGTAGGGCCCGCCGAGGTAGACGGCGGTCGGGCGCTTGCCGGGCTGGGGGATCCAGAGCGGCGAGGGGCCTACACCCACCCCAGCCAGCACCTTGCCGATCCGCGCGCCCGGCGGGCAGGCGCCGGTTTCCGCCGCGGCACCTTCGCAGTGGGGAATGCCCGCGAAGCTCGCCGTAAGGCCGCGAGGCAGGGTGAGGTTGAAACCAGCGATGTTCTGTTCGAGATCTTCGCGGGAGATCGTCACCGTGAACGGCGAGAAGGCACCGCCGGTTGAGTCGGTGCTGCCCGCCGATAGCCTCGGCGAGAAGCCGCTCCCGTCGCAGCCTTCGTCGATCTGCATCGGCGTCTCGCCGGTCGCCGGGGGGCCACCGGACCACGAGACGAATTCGTAGTGGGTGAAGTAGGTGCCGCAGGTCGACGGGGTCACAAGCGGCGCCCTGAAGCCGGACTTGAAGAGCAGCTTCACTTCGCGCAGCGGCGTCTGGGGCAGTCCTTCGAGCTTGGGAGCGCCGAGGACGAGCGAGTGGATCTGGCCGGTCGCTTTGTCCAGTTCCAGTTCTCCGGGCAGCTTCACATGCAGACCAAGGTCGTCGGCGACAATCCAGATCCGGTAAGGGTGGCCCGGTTCGGGCTCGCGCAGATAGATCGCCCCTTTCAGGTTCCTTTCCAGCACCGGGATCTCGAATTCCGTCGCCGCGAGCTTGGCCGCGTCCGGGCATTCGGAGGCGCGGTTTTCTTCGAAGTGCACCTGTTCGGCTGAGCAGGTTCCCAGGCCGTCGGCCGAGTCGGTGTTGACCGCCAAGCCGGTCGGCAGGTCGATCCGTATGTAGCGGATCTGCGCGGGTTCGAGCACTTTCACACCCGGCGACGCCGGCAGTTTGATGGTCATGTCGAGCCCGGTCGGCGCCGAGGTGTGATGGCTGGTCGGGTTCACTCCCAGGGAAGGCCCGAACGGGAGCGAGTCGCAGCCCGTGATTTCAGGGAAGGCGGTCGTCACCTCCTTTTCCGGGTCCAACTGCGGTTCCGCCCAGCTCGAGGCGTTGACGCCAACGAGGAGGGGAACGCCGCAACGGGTCGGATTGGTGAGGAAGGGAGCTTCCGCGCCTCCCGGCGGCCGCGCTTCGGAAACGGTACATCCGGAACCGAGGACTTCGCCCGGGGTGCAGCGATCGGTGTCGTGTGCCGGCGCGGCCGGCACACCCCAGAAATTGGATTTGAGCTCGATCAGCCGCTCGGTGTTGGGCGAGTTGACGATTTCGGCGACGAGGCCGTAGTCGGATTCCGAGCGCACGCGGAAATCGATGAAGAGAGGGAAGACGCCGGCGATGACCCCCATTCGGGCGACGACGTCGCCCCCGGGGGGGGTCATCATGTAAACCGGCTCGCGAACTTCTCCCGAGAGGCCGTACGCGTAGATGTTCGAGACGCCGACCTGCGAGGCGTTGGGGCAGTTGCCACCCGAGAGGAAGGACATCAGCTGCACGGTCGTGCATTGCTGGGTGGTACCGAGCGCGTTAGGGTCACCCAGGAAGCCCGGCGGGAGGTCGAAGCGGATATTGCGGGTCGCTGCATAGGAGTCGTGCAGGCCAAAGACATTGGCGGGGGTGGACGGGTCCTGCTTGACCACGACGTCGAGGCTGAGGTCGGGGTGGGCGCCCGCCTGATTCGTCGAGAGCGACGCCTGCACCGATTCGATCCCGAAGCAGGCAGGCCGCGGTTCGGCTTCGCAGTTTTCGGCTTCGGCGCCGATCGCCGGAGCCGCCAGCAGCAGGCAGGCGAAGACGGGTGCCAGGAACAAGACGGTACGGCGGATCATCGGCTTCCCCCCCGGTTGGCCTGGACTCGGCGGCGCTTATGCCGGTTGTGCTCTCTGTGTTTGTGCTTCACCGGCTTGCACCGGCCCTTGACGCGGTGCTTGCCCTTGGGGCATGGCCTCTTCGTTTCCGAGACGACGTTGCCATTGCCGGCGCCAGTGGTGGCCGGATTCGGCAGCACAGGCGGTTCGGAGCCCGTGCCCTGGCAGGCGTCGCCTTGGCATGGAGCCGGGGCGACCGGTTCGGGTATGCCGCCGCCGACGCGGGCGTCGTAGAGCGAGGGACTCCCGGCAACGTCGGCGCCGACGAGCTTCTCCGTGGTCGCGAAGAAGACGTCTTGGCCGTCGGCGCTCATCGCATACAGGACCGAGTCGCCTTCTCCCTGTCCCGAGGAGATCAGCGCCAGGCACCCTCCTGTACGGACGCATCCTGCCGTCCCATCGGCCGTCCACTCGTAGACGTCCTCGGCTTCGTTGGCGTCTTCGGGAACAAGGCGATCGAAGCTCTGGAAGAAGACGCGGCCGCCATCGTCGGTCACGTTTCCGATCAAGGTCGAAGGCTGCACAGGTTCCTGTCCGCCCAAGATGCGGAGGTCCTCGAGCAGAGCGTCTTTCGACGGGGCCGCCCCCGAGAGATCGCAGGAGATGCAGAGCAGGCGCTGGCCGACCGGGGCCGCCGGGTCATAGCGATAGATCTCCCCCACTCCGTCGTTTTCATACGCGGTGAGTCTCGCGTGGGACTGGAAGACGAAGGCACCGCCGTCGGGGGTCGAGCGCGCCGGAGCGAGGCTGCGTTTCTGTTCGGTATTAACTTCAACGTTGACTTCAAGCGCATAAGTCCAGTTCGATAGGTTCATTCGGGTTATTTCGAAGGCGTTTTCGGCGAAATCGGTGGCAACGGCCCTACCGATGAAGCGCGTGCCCGAGCTGTCCCACGCATAGAGGTTGTGGGCGCCCGCTTCGGGTTCTTCTCCGTTTTCGTTTTCTTCTTCGCCGATCGCTTCTTCGGAGGAGAAGAACGCGTGGCTGCCGTCGGGAGAGACGTAGGCGAAGGTCCCAGCGGCGGCGATCTCGCTTGGGCTATGGGCACCGGGTCCTGCGCACGGGCCGGGTTCCGTGGCGCACGCGTAGAGGGCCGAGGGTTTGGAACCGTTGCCGTTTGCCGCGTAGAAAATCCGCTCGCCGTCTTCGGAGATCCCGGCGAAGTCGTTTGGCGCCCCGGCGACCTCCACCGTCTCGCCTGCGCGATGCAGGTACAGCGTGCCGCCGACCTCGAAGGCAACCGAGTCGCCGGCTTCGTCGACCCCGGCATATACAGCGTCTTTCGTTTCGAATTCGCCTTTGACCTGTGCAGAAGCCCCTGCCGGTGGGATCGAGAGCACGGTAGCCGAGCTTGCCCCGGCGGCGCGGTCGTAGATTGCCTTCACGCCCGCGGGCGCCGCGGTCGGCTCGAGGTGCGCTTTCGAGCCGAAGATCACGTGGGCTCCTGCCGCGCCTACGTAGAACCTGGTGGCATGGAGGTCGGCGCCGAGGCTACCGCTCGCGAGCACTTCGAATCCCGCCGGCGTACTCAGGTACTCTCCGCCGGGGAGCCCCGGGGAGCTCGCGGGAGGGCTAATCCATGCCCAGGTCGAGTAGAGCTGGTCGGAGGCGACGCCGCCCAGCGATGGTTCCGAAAAGGTCTGAGCAGTGGTGGGTGAGAAGAGGCTGCTCTTCCAGCCCTCCGCCGGATGGTCGCCGGCGCCGCGCTGCGCCCGATAGCCATCCGCGATTCCATTGCCGTCGAAACCGGGCAAGGTTCCTCCGGTGAAGTAAGAGACGCGTTCGCCAGCGGCTTCGCCCCGCGGTGGCGTCAGCCAGTTGCCAAAGCCTCCGTTTGGGTCGATCACCTTCAGGCCGTTGGTCTGGGCTGGGGTTACGAGCTCATAGGCGCGGCAGTCGGGAAGATTGGCCGAGAGGCCGAAGCGATAGGAGGCGTTGGGGCATTCTTCAGTCGGTCGGCGCGCCTGGGTGACGAAGGTCTGCGTCGACTCGGTGACGGTGGCGGCTTCGTTCCTCGCGACCAGCTGATACAGATATTCGGTTCCGGGGGCAAGCCCCGTGATCGCGACGGAGATCGGGACGCTCGCTTCGCCGGGGGCCAGATTCCCCCAGGTGCTGTGTTTGGTCGCTGCACCTTCGAAGCCGCCCTGTTCTTCGAAGCTCTGGCGGTCGAGGTATTCGAAGCTGTATTCGGTGGGAAGTCCCGCAGGGCCGACCAGGGCGCGGAGGGTCGCTTCGGTGTAGGAAATCGGATGTGGCGAGGCGGCCTCGACCTGGGGGGCACCGAACAGGGCCGAACCGCCCTCGCTTGCGCCGAACTTGTTGGCGGCTCGCAGCGTGAAGCGGTAGGACGCGTCCGGATCCGGCAGGGTCACCGCCGCTTTTACCGCGACCGGCGAGCTCCCGGCGCCCAATGCCCCCGCCGCCGGTTCGCAGGCGGCTTCTCCGCCGCCTTCGAAAAGGGGCTTCGATTCCGCTTCGTTTTCTTCGTACGCGCTCGCTTCAATGTATTCGAATACGCATTCTTCGACCTCAACGCCGTTGGGGTTCACGGTCCCGTTGAGGGTGACTCCGCCTTCGCTGAAGCCGCTGGCGACGCCGGTGCTAGCGGTAGGAAATTCCCCGTACTTGAGCGGCCCAAAGGCGTTGACGTCGTAGGGTGGGTGGTTCGGGCTGGGATCGTCGACAGCTACGTAGACGTTGCCGTTCGAAGGATCGAATTCCTTACAGGTAGGCGTAGTCGATTCGCTCAGCGGCGGTTCGTGGACCTCGCAGGAGTTGTCGACCGCCGCTCTCGTCCCCCTCCCCGCCGCTTCCGGGGGCGTGAAGACGCCGAATTCGCTGACGAGGCTTCCGGCGGCATCATATTCACGTACCTCCGCGTGTTCGGCGCTGTACTCGACAACGTGCCCGTCACTCTGATCGATCGCGATCATCGGGTTGAGATCTTTGGTCCCCGTCGTCGATACCGCGGTGTCGATGTTCGCGAGCGTTTCTTCTCCGGTCGAATCGACGATCGAGATCTGGTTCGGGTTGCCGCCGAACGCAACCGCGCCCGTGGCGCCGTTCACGGCGATCGATTGTCTATTGATATTTGCAAGTGGAGGGCCGAAGCTCGGGTTGAGCGCACCTGATCCGTCGGCGGCGGAGTCATATTCGCGAGCTGCGCCACGACTCGTAACGAAAAGGTGGTTCTTGCTGGGTGAGGGCCCGGGATTCACCGCGATCGCCGTTATCTCTTTTCCAACGGAGCCCAGTTGAGGAAATTCAGCTTCCGTGGCGACAGGCGATCCATGGCGCAAATACGTCGTGCTTTTCACGGGTGGGTAGGCGCTGGGGGTGTAGTAGATGACTTCCTTGCCATTCGTCACGTAGACCACGCCGGTGGAGTCCACCGCGATGTCAGTGGGCTGGCCGGGGGTCGCGAAGCCGACTTCGAAGCTGGTGTTTTCTTCTCCTTTCGGCTTATAGATATGGATGGTCGTGCCCGCCGCTGCATAGACGTCACCGCGGGAATCAACCGCCACAGCCTTCGCGGCCGTGAGGAGATGCGAGAACGGTTCGGGCAGGATCGCCCGAGAAGGAGAAGGCAGCGGCCCGAAAGCGCGCGCTCCGGCGCTGGCGCCGGCTCCCGCCGTGACGTAGACGGTGCCGTCGTTGGCGCCTCCGGAGCGGTCGACAGCAACCGCGGTGGGACCCGCGTCGGTGAGCGCTTCGCCCGCGATCTGGTCTACATAATCGCCGGTCGCGTCGAACTCGTCGACGACTTCGTGGACGGCGTCGTAGAGGTAGAGGTGACCGAGCGTGCAGGCCTGCGGGCCAACCGGGACGCATTTGCGCGTGCTGAGGTTGATGTTTCCCGGATCCGCAGCCAGGTAGGTCCCGGCAGGACCGAAGCCGAACGAGCCGTCAGGGGTCGCTGAACCATCCACATCACGGCGGAATTTCAGCGTCTTGGCGGTATGACCGCCGAAGAGGACGAGCCGGTCGGGGAGAAGCCCGTCGGCGTCGGCGACTGCAAGGTAGCGATCTTGCGGGAGTGGGAATCGACCGAATTCGTCCGAGTGAACGGCAACTCCGGTGGCTTCAACGAGCAGGCCTTCGCCGATGTGCCCGCTGAAGCCCTTGGTTTCCTCGGCGAATACACAATGAGCTTCTGCTCCGCCGATGAGTTCCGTGCCCGCGCCACAGGCGAGCTGTTCGACATCGGTTTGCCCTAAAGCACCGATGAACGTGACTCGCCAGTCTCCTTCTTGGATCTTTACCACGCTGAGGTTGCCGGCGCCGACCGAGGACAGGGCTTCGAGAGCGGCCTGGACTTCGGCGGCGCTTGCGGCGTAGGGGACCTGAGCGGTTTCCTGACCGCCGAAGTCAAGCGTGAACTTGCCGCCGGTAGTTTTTGGTAGAGACACGTCCTGCACCTCGTTCACGGCAAAGAAGCTGCCGCCGGCGTCGTAGACGGAGACGCGATCCTCCTCGGCGACGTAGAGGAAGCTGTCAAAGGGATCGACCGAGATGCCTTTGGCTTTACCGGAGGCGTCGATCACTTCGCGGGCGCCGTAGGTGGGGGTGCCTTCAAAGGGGTACTTGTTTGGTTTGAAACGCACCACTTCGCCCGTGGCCTGCTCGGAGACGTAGAGGACGCCGGTGGCGGTCACGGCCAGGCCGCAGGGTTCGTTTACGTCCGATATGGAGACCAGAAGGTTGTGGGATGGGTCGTAGACCTTGACTTTCGATTCTCCGGCGCTCGAGAGGTAGAGGTCGCCTTTGCTGTCGACAACTGCGCCGCAGGCGTGGTTGAGGCCGGTGACATCGAGGCCCGGCTCACGCTGGTGGACCGCAGCCCCAAGCGCCCGGGAAGGGAGGATCAGCAGGATGCAGACGGCGGCGAGCACCAGAGCCACGCAGACCCCGCGGCTGAGGCTGAGGCCGGCGGCCCCGGGCTGACGCAGCCGCCCGGGGCCGGCATTCCAAACGGTGATCGAACCGCCGCCGGCTCGGCTCATCA
>JBQCCT010000126.1:0-3666 GCA_051961955.1 Solirubrobacterales bacterium | reverse complement strand
CGAGGGCGAGTTCAACGAGGTCTTCATCAACGAAGCTCGCGTCCCCGACGAGAACATCGTCGGCGGCGAGGGCAACGGCTGGTCGGTGGCGATCACGACGCTGATGAACGAGCGCGCCGGGCTCGCCTTCGGGGCGATCTCGCAGATCCAGAACAGCCTCGGGCGGCTCGGCAAGCTGGCGGGCGAAACGCCGGCCAACGGCGGCACCGCCGCCGACGATCCCTACTTCCGCCAGCGGATCGCCCAGCTCCACATCGAGGTTGAGACGATGCGGCTGAACGCCTACCGCGGCCTGACCAAGACGATGCAGTCGGGGATCCCCGGGCCGGAGGGCTCGCTGGGGAAGTGGCAGTGGGCCGACATCAACCAGGACCTGACCGAGCTGGCGCTGGAGATCGAGGGCGCCTACTCGGTGCTGGCGCGCGGCTCCGACCACGCCGTTGCCGGCGGCGCCTGGCAGTACGGCTTCCTCCGCTCCCGCGCCAACTCGATCGAGGGCGGGACCACCGACATCTTGAGAAACATAATCGCCGAGCGGGTGCTGGGCCTGCCGCGGCTGCGTTAGGGGAGTTATGGAAGCGGGAGCGTGTTTATGAGAGCGAGAGCGTTTTAAGCATGTACTTCGACCTCACCGACGAGCAGCAGGCGATCAAATCGACCGCCCACGACTTCCTCGCCTCACGTTTCAAGTCCGAGCGGATTCGCGAGATTGCCGCTGGCGAGAGCGGCTTCGACGAGAGCGGCTGGCAGGAGATGGCCGAGCTCGGCTGGGCCGGGCTGGCGCTGCCCGAGGAGTGGGGTGGCCAGAGCTTGGGGATTGTCGAGCTGGCGGTGCTGTTCGAGGAGATGGGCTACGTCTGCGCCGCCTCGCCGCTGCTCTCGAACACGGTCGCCGGGCTGGCGATCGCCGCCGGCGGCAATGACGAACAGCACGAGCGCTACCTGCCGCGGCTGGCCTCCGGCGAGCTGCGGGCGACGCCGGCCCTGATGGACGCCGGCGTCCCTGCCGAGCCCGGCAAGTTCGCGATGGCCGCCCAGGAGGACGGCGAGGGCGTCATCCTCGACGGCGAAAAGACGCTGGTGATGGACGCGGCGAGCGCCGACCTCTTCCTCGTCGCCACCGCCGACAACCGCCGCCACCTGGTCGAGAAGGACGCCGCCGGGGTCACCGTCGTCCCCGAGGAGTCGATCGACCTCACCCGCCGCCTCTCCTCGGTCCGCTTCGAGGACGTGCGGGTGGCGCCGGAGGACACGCTGCCAGGTGGCGAAGCCGACTACTTCCCGGTCTTCCTCCGCGCTTGCGTCGCAATCGCGGCCGAGTCGACCGGCGTCGCCCAGCGGGCGCTCGACCTCTCGGTTGCCTACGCCAAAGACCGCCAGCAGTTCGGGCGGCCGATCGGCGCCTACCAGGCCGTCTCCCACCGCTGCGCGCAGATGCTGCTGGAGACGGAGAACTCGCGCTCGGCCGTCTACGGCGCCGCCTGGGCCGCCGACGCCGAGCCGGAGTCGTTGCCGCTGGCCGCCTCGATGGCGAAGGCTTATGCGAGCGACGCGGGCTGGCGGGTGCCGGACGCGGCGATACAGGTCCACGGCGGGATCGGTTTCACCTGGGAGCACGACCTCCACTTCTTCCTCAAGCGCGGCCGCGCCAACGCCGCCACCTTCGGCGACGCCAAGTGGCATCGCGAGCGGGTCGCCGGCGCCGTGCTGAGCGGCGCGACCGCCCCGGCGAGCGCGTAGCCGGCGGAGCGACGGTGGGTGCCCTCGACCGCATCTCCGTCGCCGCGATCGGGACCTCGGTCGCCGACCTCGAGGCCGAGACGCTGCGGGCCGAGGCGGCGGGAGTCGAGTGCGTCTGGGCGCCGGAGCTGTTCCGCAGCGCCGTCACCCAGGCCACCTACCTGGCGGCGAAGACCGAGCGGATCGGCGTCGCCACCGGGATCGTCTGGGCCTTCACCCGCAGCCCCTTCATCCACGCCGTCAGCGCGCTCGACGTCGACGAGATGTCCGGCGGTCGCTTCCGGCTGGGGATGGGCGCCGGGGTCAAACGGCTGAACGAGACCTGGCACAACGCCGGCTACGGTCGCCCGGCGCCGCACCTGCGCGAGGCGATCGAGGCGACGCGGCTGATCATGCGCCAGGCCAGCGCCGGGGAGCCGATCCGCTACGAGGGCGAGTACTACGACATCGACATCAAGGGCTGGGTGCGGCCGCACCCGGCTCCGCGCGAGGCGGTGCCGATCTACACCGCCGCCGTGCAGGCGGGGATGGCGCGGATGGCCGGCGACGTCGCCGACGGGCTGATCGGCCACCCGATCCAGAGCCTGCGGTGGATCGACGAGGTGGTGGTGCCGGCCTTCGAGGAGGGGTTGCGCCGCTCCGGCCGCGAGCGCTCCGGCTTCGACTACCTGCCGACGGTCTGCTGCGCGATCGACGAGGACGAGGGGCGGGCGATCGACATGGCCCGCCGCACGATCTCCTTCTACGCGACCGTCAAGACCTACATGCCGCTCTGGGAGATGCACGGCTTCGCCGACAACGCCGTCGCCGCCGGCGAGGCCTTCCGCCGCGGCGACCTCGCCGCCGTGCCGGCGGCGATCAGCGACGAGATGGTCGAGGCCTACTGCGCCGCCGGCCCCCTCGACAAGGTCCGCGCCCGCGTCGAGGCCACCGCCGAGCGCGCCGACTGCCTCATCCTCACCCCGCCCACCTACTTCATCTCCCCCGAGGAGCTGAGCGAGTTCCAAAACCGCATCATCGACGCCTTCGGTCCCGGCGCGTGAGCGCCGGGACCGCGAACGGGGCCGATAATCGGCCCCTGGCGCGGTCTCGCGAGCTGGAAGTGCTGAAGCGGGTGCGCGCGATCCCGGAGGGGTTCGTGCGCACCTACGGGGACGTCTCGCCGGGGGCGCCGCGCTTCGCCGGCACCGTCCTCTTCCACGCCGCCGATCCCGATCTGCCGTGGTGGCGCGTGGTCCGCGCCGACGGCTCGCTCGCCAAGGGCGACCGCCAGCGCGCCCTGCTCCGAGCCGAGGGCGTCCCCTTCCGCGGCCCCCGCGTCGATATGAAGCGTTCGCGTCTACCCTGCTAACCGCCGAGGGCGGCGGGTAACCCTCCCACGGAGGCTGCTGGAGCAACGTCAGGAACTCCCGGAAACGATCAGCTGCGCGACGGTCTCCGGGGAGGGTTACCCGCCGGACCGTTCCATCTCCCGTTGCACGTCGGCCTCCGTGATGCGGTTGCTGGGGCCGTAGGCTTTCCAGCCCTGGACGACGAGGCCGATGCCGACGCCGAGGATGACCCACTTGGGCCAGTAGTCGCCGCTCCCGCCCATCGCCCAGATGATCGTCGTGACGACGATCGCCAGAAGCCCGCTGCCGACCAGGCCCTTGAAGTCCTGCTTGATCTTCAGGCGCTGGATCGCCAGCTCCCGCGCCTGCTCCGGCTTGTCGACCCCTTCCTCGACGGTGTGCCGTTCCACCATGCGCCGATCCTAGCCCCGAATCCGCCGCCCGCCAAACCCGTGGTTGCGTTCGCACGACATTAGGGCGCAAATAAACACAAGAAGGGGAGGGGCCGTAGAAGATAAGGTGGTAGTCGGCGTCCTCCGTTGCGCCGGATTTTTGGCGGGGGGGGACGTAGATCGCGGTGGGGTTGGCGGGGGGG
>JBQCCT010000125.1:0-5734 GCA_051961955.1 Solirubrobacterales bacterium | reverse complement strand
CCAGGTCGTCGAGCGCCTCCAGCGAGGAGGCGGTCGGTTCCCAACCGAGCTCCTCGCGCGCCCGGGTCGTGTCCATCATCGGCACCCCGAGCGCGAGGTCGATCCAGCCGGGCGGAGAGGGCTGCAGGCGCAGCTTCCAGGTCACGTCGGCGGCGGCGCGCAGCGCTCCGGCCGGCAGCGGGAAGCTGCGGGCACCGAAGAACTCGCAGAGCTCCTCGACCCCGATCTCCGGCTCGGCGGCGATGTTGAAGGCACCAGAGACGTTGCGCACCACTGCCTGCCGGTAGGCCTCCCCGACGTCGCGTGAGTGCACCGCCTGAAAACGCACCCGCGGCACCCGCGGGACCAGCGGCACCAGCCGCTTCTGCGCCAGGAAGCCCGGCAGGAAGGGCCCGGCGAAGAGGCGGCGGATCTCGCTCGCGGCCTCGGCCTTGAAGATCAGGCCCGGCCGCAGTCGCACCACCCGCGTCGCCGGCGAGCGCCCTTCGAGCTCATCGAGCATTTCTTCCGCCGCCGCCTTGTGGCGAGAGTAGAAGGAGGTGGGGATGCCGTCGACCGGCCAGGACTCGTCGACCCGCCGCCGCTTCGGTCCGGGGCTGTAGGCGCCGACCGAGGAGGCGTGGATCAACGTTGGCACCTCCGCCGCCGCGACCGCGTTGAAGACCAGTGTGCTGCCGAGCACATTGATTCGTTCGGTGAGGTCTTCGTCGCGGCTCGGCTGGATCGCCCAGGCGAGGTGGATAACCGCGTCGGCGCCGTCGAAGAGCGAGGCCAGCGGCGCTTCGAGAATGTCGGCGCTGATCCACTCAACCTTCGGCAGCTCCAGTTCCGGCAGGCGCCGGGCGATGCCAACGATCTCTGCAACCTCGGTCTCCCGGCTGAGCGCATCAAGCACGCTGGTGCCGACGTTGCCACTGGCTCCGGTGACGACCACGCGCATGCTCACGCTCCGTTGCCGTTGGGTTGGATCACGAACTTGATCGCGCCGTCTTCCTTCTTCTGGAACTTCTCGTAGGCCTCGGGCACGTCGTCGATCCCGATCTTGTGGGAAGCGAGGTCTTCGGTTCCGAGCGGGTCGGCGTCATCGCTGACCAGCGGCATGATCTCATCGATCCATTTCTTCACGTGGGCTTGGCCCATCCGCAGCTGCACCCCCTTGTCGAACAGCTGCATCATCGGGATCGGATCGACCATGCCGCCGTAGACGCCGCTGATCGAGACGGTACCGCCGCGGCGCACGGTGTCGAAGCACTGGTACAGCGCCGACATCCGATCGATGCCGCCTTTTTCAATCACTTTTTCGGCCAGTTTGTCGGGCAGCAGCCCGGCGGCTTTCTGGGCGAACTCGCCGACCGGGGCGCCGTGTGCCTCCATCCCGACCGCGTCGATCGCGCCGTCGGTGCCGCGACCGTCGGTGATCTCGCGGATCGTCTCGCCGATGTCCTCATGCTCCTCCAGGTCGAGCGTCTCGATCCCGTGCTTCCGGGCCAGCTCCAGCCGCTCGGGCACGATGTCGACCGCGATCACACGCGCCCCTTTGTGGGCGGCGATCCGCGAGGTCATCTGCCCGATCGGCCCCAGCCCGAAGACGGCAACCGAGCCGCCCTCCGGGATCGCCGCGTAATCCACCGCCTGCCAGGAGGTCGGCAGCACGTCGGAGAGGTAGAGGAAGCGATCGTCGGGTGGGCCCTCGGGGACCTTGATCGGTCCGAACTGGGCCTGCGGCACGCGCAGGTACTCGGCCTGCCCACCCGGCACCTGGCCGTAGAGCTTGGTGTAGCCGAGCAACGAGGCGCCTTTTTCCTCCTCGTGGTTCTGGGTCGTCTCGCACTGCGCGTAGAGCTGCTGTTCGCACATCCAGCAGTGCCCGCAGGAGATGTTGAAGGGAATCACGACGCGGTCGCCGGGGCCGATGTGGGTGACCTCGGTTCCGACCTCCTCGACAACCCCCATCGGCTCGTGGCCGAGGATGTCGCCCTCTTCCATGAAGGGGGAGAGGACCTCGTAGAGATGGAGGTCGGAGCCGCAGATCGCACTCGAGGTAATGCGGACGATCGCGTCCGTCGTTTTCTCGATCTTCGGGTCCTCGACCTCGTCGACGCGGACGTCGCGCGGGCCGTGCCAGACGGCGGCCTTCATCGCCCGTCACCTCGCTCGCCGGCGGTCGCGGGCTGCGCCATCTTGCGGTGCATTTCCGCCTTCACCGAGTCGGGGATCACCTTGCCGGCGACCGTCTGCACTTTGTTCTTGAAGCTGCCCCCGACGACCTTTTCCCTGCCCGCCATCAGCGCCTCGAAGCCCTGGCGCGCGACTTCGGCCGGGTCGTCCTTCTGTTCTTCGCCGACCGGGGTGTCGAGCATCTCGGCGCGCTCGAAGAACTCGGTCTCGGTCGGCCCGGGCATCAGCGAGGTGACGGTGACGTCGGTGTCCTTGAGCTCGTTGCGGAGCGCCAGCGCGAAGGACTGGACGAACGACTTGGAGGCGTTGTAGACGGCCTGGTAGGCGCCCGGCATCGTCGAGGCGATCGAGGAGGTGAAGAGGATGCGACCGGCGTCGCGGTCGACCATGGCCCGCGCCACCAGCTTGCAGAGGTGGACGGTGGAGCGGACGTTGAGGTCGATCAGTCGCAGCTCCTGGCGCAAGTCGGTTTCGCGAGCGAAGTCGCCACCGGCGCCGATGCCGGCGTTCAGCGCCAGCGCGGCGACCGGCCGCCCGGTCGCGCGGATGCGCTCGTAGAGCGCCTCGACTCCCTCCGGCGTGGCGAGGTCGAGGCGCGTGCACTCGATGCTGGCGATGATCTGGCTGAGCTCCCGCTGGGCGTTCTCAATCTTCTCATCCTCGGCGGTGATCAGGAGGTCGAAGCCGTTTTCGGCGAACACCTTGGCGAGCTCGAAACCGATCCCGCTCGATGCACCCGTCACCACCGCGAAGGGACGTCTCTCCGTGTCCATGCCGGTTGCCTTCCCTAGCTTTCGCTGTCTCGTTCCAGGTGCCCGCTGCCGCGAGCGGTGAAACAGTCAGGAGATGAGCTCGATCACTTCCCGCTCGATCTGCCGACGCGCCTTGGCGCCGAGGCGCCCGTTCGCCGACGCCGGCGGGCTGATCGTGACGCCGTCGCGGTAGCGGTCGAGCACGCGCGGGTCGATGTAGGAGGCGCGGCAGACGGCGGGGGTGTTGCCGAGCGCCTCGGAGACGCGGTCGACGGCGCGGGCGATCGACCGCTTCGCGCCCGCTTCGGTGCGCGGCGGCTGCTCGCCTGCCAGCTCGACTGCGGCCAGCACCGTCCCGTGCCAGGTACGGAAGTTCTTGGCGGTGAACCCGTCGCCGATCTGCTCGTGGATGTACTCGTTGATCTCGTCGGAGCGGACGTCGCGCCATTCGCCGCCCTGGCGGTAGGCGAGCAGGTCCTCGGGCCCGCTGCGGCGCCTATACATCGCCTCGAGCGCCCGCCGCGCCGCCGCATCGCGGATCGACTGCACGCGGCGCTGTCCGCTCTTGGCCGGGAAGTCGAAGACCACCTGCCTGCGCTTCAGGGTGACGTGCTCGCGGCGCACCGTGGCGAGGCCGAAGCTCTCGTTTTCCTCCGTGTAGACCTCGCTGCCTACGCGGAAGAAGCCGAGGTCGAGCAACCGGACCGCGCAGGCGAGCGCCCGCTCGCGCGGCATCCCTTGCAGGCGTAGGTCGGCGGTGACGGCGCGGCGCAGTTTCGGCAAGCGCGTGGCGAAGTCGCGCACCAGCTCGAACTTGCGTTCCGCCTGCCGCCGCTGCCAGCGCTCGTGGTAGAGGTACTGCTTGCGCCCCGCTTCGTCATAGCCGGTTGCCTGGATGTGGCCGAAGGGGTCGGGGCAAATCCAGACGTCCTTCCAGGCCGGTGGGATGACCAGCGCCCGGATCCGCTCCAGCGTCTCCTCGTCGGCGATCGCCTCGCCGGAGGCGTCTTCATAGGAGAAGCCGCGCCCTCGCCGTATGCGCCTGATCCCCGGCCCGGCGCAATCGGCGCGCCGCAGGCGCCCGCTCACCGGGCGGCGTCCCGGAGCGCCGCGTCGACCGCTTCCAGGTCGGCGACGAAGCCGGCGAACTCAGCCTCGCGTTCGTCGTGGTCACGCAACCGCAGAATCGCCGAGGGGTGGATGGTGATCGCCGTCACCGGAGCAAGCGGGGACTGGAGCGGCTTGCCGCGGTCCTTGGTGACTTTGACCTTCGACCCGAACAGCGCCCGACCGGCGGTGGCGCCCATCGCCAGCAGCGCCTCCGGCTTGATCGCCGCCACCTCGGCCTCCAGCCACGGCTTGCAAGCCTCGACCTCCCCGGCCCGCGGCGTCTGGTGCAATCGCCGTTTGCCTTTCGGCCGCCACTTGAAGTGCTTGACCGCGTTGGTGACATAGGCCTCCGAGCGATCGATCCCCGCCTCGCCCAGCGCCTTGTCCAGCAGAGCCCCGGCCGGCCCGACGAACGGCTCGCCCTCCCGGTCCTCCTTGTCCCCCGGCTGCTCTCCGACCAGCATCAACCGAGCACTGGCCCGCCCCTTCCCGAAAACCGTCTGCGTAGCGTCCTTGTAAAGCTCACACCCCCGGCATCCCTCCGCGGCGACCGCCAACGCCTTCAGCGAGCGCCTTTCGGGCAAGAAATCCGCCGCGCTAGACATGGGCGGCAGCTACCCAAGCCGCGCGCGCCACGAAACCGACACCCTTCCGCATGAGAGCCGGCACGATCTGCGCACCACCCGTGCGCCCCGACCCGTCAGCCTCGCCCCATGCCCGCCGAGACCGCAAACGAGGCCGATAATCGGCCCCTGGCGCGGTTTCGCGAGCGGGAGCGGACGATAGGGGCGATTGCTGACCGCCAGCACGGGGTTGTGGGCCGCGGTCAACTGATCAAACTGGGCTTCGAGGAGGGGGCGATTAAGAGGCGGGTGGGGGCGGGCCGACTCCACGAAGTCCAGCGCGGGGTCTACGCCCCAGGTCACAGGGCTCTCACCCGAGAGGGCCGGTGGATGGCGGCGGTGCTCGCTTCAGGACCTGGCGCCGTCCTCAGCCACTGGTCGGCGGCGGCGCTCTGGATGATCAGACCCAATTCGCGCTGGGTGATCGACATCACTACCCCGCAGAAGAGCCGCTCGTGGAAGGAGATCCGTCGACACCACTCGCCCCTACCTGCTGACGAGGTAACGGTGGAGGATGGGATTCCGGTCACCACGGTGCCGCGGACGATCTTCGACCTCGCGGCCACCGAGTCAGAGGACGTGGTCGAGAACCTGCTGCGGGAGATGGAATTCAGGGAACTGCGCGACCGGCTCTCCCTTCGGGATCTCATCGAGCGCTATCCAGGCAAACGAGGGGTGCGGAAGGTGCGAGCAGCTCTCGATCGCTTGAAAGAAGAGCCTTCCGGCCACAAGCGCAGCCCATTGGAGGAGCGCTTCGCGCCCTTCCTACGCCGTCACCGCCTGCCCCTACCCCGCTTCAACGACTGGATCGTCTTAGGCGCCAAGCGCTACCAGGTCGACTGCCACTGGCCCGGCACCGGCCAGATCGTGGAGCTCGACGGCTGGAAGGGGCACCGCAGTCGCTCGGCCTTCCGCGAAGACCGCGCTCGCGACAGAGCATTGAGGGTCGCCGGCTACTCCGTCACCCGGCTCCCCTGGGCTCAACTAGGGGACGAACCTGAGGCGGTCTCTGCGGATCTACGGGTGCTGCTGGGGATTGAGAGATAGGGAGAGGGGAAAGAGCCGTTTCGG
>JBQCCT010000124.1:0-2516 GCA_051961955.1 Solirubrobacterales bacterium | reverse complement strand
TGGGGCGGACCGGCCGCGCGATCACCTTCGTGACGCCGGACCAGCGCGACGAGATCGCCCGCATCGAGGGCGACGTCAACACTTCGATCGGCGAGTGGGAGACGCCGGAGGAGCGGCTCGAGCACGCGCCCCGCCCGCGCCGCCGGCGCGAGCGGGGGGAGCGTCGCGAGCGCCGCCGTCCTGCCGCAGCCGAGTCGAATGGGGCGCCCTCGGGGGATGAGAAGGCCGAGACCACCAAGCTCTTCGTCAACCGCGGCGAGAACAGCGGCATCGGCGAGGAGGACCTGCGCTGGGCCCTGCGCGAGGGCGCCGTCCTCCCCGACGAGGCCGTCCACGACGTCCGCGTCCTGCACCGCTCCTCCTTCGTCGAGGTCGATCCCGACCAGGCCGAGCGCACCGTCGAGTATCTCGACGGCACCAAGCTCAAAGGCAAGGAAATCCGCCTCGAGATCGCCAAGAGCTGACTAGGCGGTCAGCGCGGCGATCGTCTCCAGCAGCTGGTCGAAGTCGATCGGCTTGGTGATGTAGCCGCTGATCGCGATGTCGGTGGGGGCGTCGGCGTCGCCGGGGTTCTGGTGGGCGCTGACGATCAGGGCCGGGACTTCACTGCCGGCGGCGCGGAGCTCGCGCAGGGCGTCGATGCCGGACTTGCGCGGCATCATCGCGTCGAGCAGGAGCAGGTCGGGGTTGCCGCCGTCGGCGACGCGGTTGAGCACCTCCTGGCCGTCGCTGGCGGTTTCGACCGCGTAGCCGGCCATTTCCAGCCGCGTCCGCATCAGCAGCAGGATCGTCTCGGAGTCGTCGGCGACGAGGATCGTGGTCATCAGCTCGCCTCCGCCGGGGCGCGACTCTGGCCACCGTCGCTGCTCGCTCCGGCGGCCACCGGCAGGCGGACGCGGAAGGTCGAGCCGTGGCCGGGCGCCGATTCGGCGACGATGCTGCCGCCGTGTAGATCGACAAGGGATTTCGAGATCGCAAGGCCGAGGCCGGTGCCGCCGACGCGCTGCGTCAGCCCGGCGTCGCCGCGGGTGAAGCGCTCGAAGATGCGCTCGAGCTGGTCTTGGGGGATGCCTGGTCCGTTATCGCGCACGGCAATCTCAACCTCGGCGCCAAGTGAATGCGCCGATACCCCGATGGACGCCCCTTCGGGCGAATACTCATGCGCATTCGTAAGCAAGTTCACCAGTATTTGGCGGATTCGGGCGGGCTCAACGTAGATCGGGGGCAGTCCGGGCTGGATCTCTTCGGTCAGCGACTGATTGCCCGCCTCGGTTTGGGCGCGCATCGTACGTACAACGTCTTCGATCAGCGGCGCCACCTCGGCCGGCTGCGGGTTGATCAGGAGGCGGCCGGCATCGCTGCGGGCGAGGTCGAGCAGATCGTTCAGCAACCTCACCAGGTGGCGGCAGTTGTCGAGGATCACCTCGACCGTCTCGGCCTGCTTCGGAGTCAGCGACTCGCGTTCCAGCATCAGCAGCTCGGCGAAGCCCTGGACCGAGGTCAGCGGGCTGCGCAACTCGTGCGAGGCGGTGAGGACGAAGTCGTCTTTGAGCCGGTCGAGTTCGTCGCGCCGGCCTTCCTCGATCTCCAGCTGCGCCGCCATCTCGTTGAAGGCGGCGCCGAGGCTGGCCGTCTCCGAGAGGCCGCCGATCTCGACCCGGACGCTGCGGTCGCCGGCGGCGAGGCGCCCGGCGGCGCCGACCAGCTCCTCGAGCGGGCGGCGCATCGAGGAGATCAGGCCGCTGAAGAGGAGCAGCGCCCCGGTCAGGCCGGCGATCAGCCCGGCGGCGACGAGCAGGGCGGTGTCGCGGGTGTCGCCGGAGATCTGGTCGCGCAGTTCGCTGCGGCGCTGGATCTGCTGGTGGACCACCGCGCGGGCCGGTTTGCCGCCGGTCCCCTGCGCGATCCGCACCCGCGCCGCCATCTCGGTTTGGTAAGAGCGGGCGATCGAGTCCTCGAAGTCCTGGCGCTGCTGGATAAAGCGGGCGACGCCGATCACGGCCATCGCCGTGAGCACGGCAAAGCCGATCGCGAACCCGATTCGGAGCCGGTTGGCGAGGGACGGGCTCAGCCGTCGATGGGATCGTGAATATGCTTGCGCCCCTATGGCTGACGAGGCTACCGACGCGGACGGCACCGTTCAGGCTCCCGACGGAATCGACCCGAAACCGCTGGAAGTGTGGTTCGGTGCCAACGTCGCCGGCGTTGACTTCCCGCTGCGCTTCGAGCGGATCGCCGGCGGCCACTCGAACCTGACCTACCGCGTCACCGACGCCGCCGGCCAGAGCTGGGCGCTGCGGCGACCGCCGCTCGGCAAGCGGCTCGGCTCGGCGCATGACATGGGGCGCGAGTACAAGGTCGTCTCGGCGCTGGGGGGGACCGAGGTGCCGGTGGCGCCGGTGGTCGGCCTCTGCGAGGACGAGAGCGTCAACGGCGCCCCCTTCTACGTGATGGAGTTCGTCGAGGGACCGATCCTGCGCGGCCTGACCGAGGCGGAGATCTTCCCCGACGAGGGC
>JBQCCT010000123.1:0-13667 GCA_051961955.1 Solirubrobacterales bacterium | reverse complement strand
ATCGTCGTTTCGCGCAGGTCTTCGACCAGTTCGACCGTTTCGTCCGCCCACGGCGCCGATTTCCAGATCACCGTGAAGACCGCCACCGTTTCGTGCTGGTCGTGGCGGGGTTTGCCGACCGCCACCACATCGCGGGCGCCTTCGATCGCTTTCGCCAGGGCCGGCAGCACCTGCTTCGCTTCCGCCGGCGACCTGAATTCGGAGGCGATCAGCAGCGGCCCGTTGAAGCCGGGGCCGAAGCCCGCGTTGAGGGCGTCGAAGGCCTGGCGCGAGGTCGTTTCCTTCGGCAGGGCGCTGATGTCGTTCTGGCCGAGGTCGAGCTGGAGGAGCGGGATCGCCAGCACGATCAGGACCGCCAGCGAGGCGATCGTCGCCCCCCAGGGCCGCTTGCTCACGCCCTCCGCCCAGCGCCGCCAGCCGTGCGGCTCCTTGTCATCCGGATGCGTCTTGCCGAGCTTGACCCGCAGCGAGTTGATGTGGGGGCCCAGGGCGCCCAGCATCGCCGGCAGCAGCGTCGTCGCCGCGCTGACCGCGACCACCACCGCGATCGCCGCCGTGAAGCCGAGCGTCGAGACCAGCGGGATGCCGGCGAAGGCGAGCGAGCAGAGCGCGATCACCACCGTGAAGCCGGCGAAGACGACGGCGCCGCCCGCGGTCGCGGTCGCCCGCGCGATCGACTCGCGGATCTCCATCCCTTCGCCCAGCTGCAGTTTGTGGCGGGTGACGATGAAGAGGGCGTAGTCGATGCCGACGCCCAGGCCGATCATCGTCGCCAGCGTCGAGGCCACCCCCGGCACCTGCACCGCGTGCTCGAGCAGGCGGATGATCGAGAGCGCGCAGGCGAGGCCGAGCACTGCCGACACGATCGGCAGCATCATCGCCGTCGCCGTGCCGAAGGCGAAGAGGAGGATGATCACCGCGGCGGCGAGGCCGATCGCCTCGCTGGTCTCGGTCGCGGGCTTCGAGAGCTGCTGGCCGACGTAGGCGCCGATCGCCGTCTTCAGTCCCGCGGCCCGCGCCGGCTGGGCGGCGTCGAGGATCTTTTCTGCTTCGGCTTCGTCGATTTCGCCCGGGCCGACCCCGAGGACGACCGGGATGTAGCCGATTCTCAGATCTTTGCTGAGGGTCTGCGACCCTTCGGCGAGCGGGCTCGTCGCCGAGTTGACGTTCGGCAGGGCTTCCAGCCGCTTCACGGTTTCGCCCACCGCGGCGGCGTACTTCGCTTCGGTCAGTTTTTTGCCGGCGGGCGCTTCCAGGGTCAGCGGGTTGCTGCCGTAGGCCTGTTCGGGCAGGTTGTCTTCGAGCAGTTCGGTGGCGATCGTCGAATCGGTGCCCGGCAGCGTCAGGTTTTCGCTGGTCTTGCTGCCCGAGGCCTGGCCGATCGCCACCAGCGCGATCGCGAGGGCCACCCAGGCGCCGATCACCGGCCAGTGATGACGCGAGCAGAAGCGGCCGATTGCGTAGAGCGGGCCGGTCACTTGCCCATCATCCCTTCTGGGGCGGGCGTTTCGCCAGTCTCAAATGCTTCCGGCACGGTTTCAAGCGGCTTTGCGCCAAGCGCGTGACGGATCAGCACCAGCCGCTGGGCCTGGTTGGCGGCCATCGCGGCAAGGCGCGGGCGCGGCCAGTCGGCGTGCAGCTCTTCGACGGCGTGGAGCTCGTGCTCGATCGTCGCGCTTTCCATTTCGTAGAGGAAGTTCAAGGCGTCGGCTCGCGTCTTCAAGTCCTCGGCTTCGATCGTTTCCGCCGGTGGGTCGGCTTCGCCGCCGATCCCCCAGAGGATTTTCGTCGTCGCATCCGCGTGTTCCTGTTCCTGGGCGAGGAATTGGCGGGCGGCCCGGAGGTCGAACCCGCGGAGGAGGGGCAGCACGTTTTCGTACGCGGCCGCTGCGGCCTGCTGCCGGCCGAGGATGTCATTCAGCACCGCGATGTCGGCTTCCTTTTCGGCCGCCGTGCTGTCAGACCCGCCGCCTCCGCAGGCGGTCAGCCCTGCCGCCAGGACCGCGATGGCGGCCGCCAGCAGGAAGGCGCGGCGCATAGCCTGGCCGCGCATGATTCGGTTCGGTGCCATGACGAGAATGCGAAGCCTATGAGCTCAGACCGCGACAGGGGGCTGGCCGCGCTGGCAGAGGAGGTCCACCGCTGCCGTCTCTGCCCGCGACTGGTCGAGTGGCGCGAGGCGCAGGCGGCCAATCCGCCGCGCCGCTACCAGGGCCAGGATTACTGGGCGCGGCCGGTCTCCGGCTTCGGCGACCCGGCCGCGCGGATGGCGCTGGTCGGCCTCGCGCCCGCCGCCCACGGCGCCAATCGCACCGGCCGCATGTTCACCGGCGACCGCTCCGGCGACTGGCTCTACGCGGCGCTGTACCGGGCGGGCTTCGCCAACCGGCCGGGGTCGGAGTGGCGCGACGACGGGCTGGAGCTGCGCGACGCCTACATCACCGCCACCGTCCGCTGCGCCCCTCCCGCCAACAAGCCGACGCCGGAGGAGCGCGACACCTGCCTCCCCTACCTCGAGCGCGAGCTAGAACTGCTGGACCGCTGCCAAATGCTGGTCGCCCTCGGCTCCTTCGGCTGGGACGGGATCCTGCGCGCAGCACGGGCGCTCGGAGAGGAGGTACCGCGCCCGCGGCCGAAGTTCGGTCACGGCGCCGAGGCGCAAGTCGGCCGCTGGCACCTGATCGGCTGCTACCACCCGAGCCAACAGAACACCTTTACCGGCAAGCTGACGGTAGAGATGACGGATGCTGTCTTTGCCCGCGCTCGCTCGCTGCTGGTATTGAAGTCCTCGTGCCGATAGCTCCGTCACACGCTGCTGCTTCCGGGCGCCCACCAAGACGCTGGCCGGGCGAGCCTGCATGCAGCGACTATCCCCAAGAGAAGAAAGCCAAGGAAGAACGCTGCACGCAGTCCCCTGGCCCAGGTGATTCCCGCGTAGGCGAGTGAATCCGTCGGCGCCGCCGGCCACGCCTCTAGCTTCAGCCGCCGATTGGGGCTCGGGGGTTGGAGCCCCAGAAGATCACGGTGCCGAGCATGCCGATGATGTGGACGGCGACGATGTTGAAGACCATCGACTTGGCGGTGGCGGTGCCGACGCCGACCGGGCCGCCGGAGGCCGTGTAGCCGTAGTAGCAGCCGACCAGAACGATCACGGTCGCCATCACCATTCCCTTGATCAGGCTGAAGATCAGGTCCGGCGGGCTCTGGTACATCCAGAAGATCAGCAGGTAGCCGCCCGAGGAGACGTCGCCGACCTGGTTCACGACCGATAGATAGCTGGCCGCGTAGATCAGCCCGATCCCGACCAGGTAGAGGAAGGGAAGCGCGATCCAGGCTCCCAGCAGCCGCGTCGCGCAGAGGAAGGTCATCGGCTGAATCCCCATCACTTCGAGGGCGTCGATCTCGTCGGAGATCCGCATCGCCCCGAGCTCGGCGACGATCCCGGTCCCGACCTTGGCCGCGAGGATGTAGCCGAAGGCGTAGGGCAGTCCCTCCCGCAGGTCGCAATAAGCCGAGAAAAGACCAGACAGCGAGGGCGCCCCAATCGAGCGGTTGAAGTAGGCGCCCTGGAGGCCGCACTGGAGGCCGAGGATGAAGACGAAGGCCCAGATGATCAGGGCCGAGCCGAAGATGAGGATGCCCGCCTGGCGCAGGCTCTCGCCGAAGAATTTGAATGCGCGGCCCGAGTAGACCAACCCTGCGACCCGCACGCCGAAACGGCCGATCTCACCGAAGGAGTCGAGCCAGCCGCGCGGGACTTCCAGCCAGGCGTTCATCGCGGGCTCACCGGACCGCCTGCAGTTCGGGGTTGGTGGCGAGGATGACCGAGCTGACCACGAACTGGAAGAAGAAGACCGCGACCAGGGCGATCACCACCGCCTGGTTGACGGCGCGGCCGACCCCGGCAGCCCCGCCGGACGCCGACATTCCCTTGTAGGAGCAGACGACGGCGACGATCGCCCCGAACATCGTGCACATCAGGACCGAGGACCAAAGGTCGGTGACCGTGGCGTTGGTAAAGAGGGTGGCGAAGAAGCCGCCGAGCGGCTGGTGGTAGATCAGCTCGGCGGCGATGCCGGCGCTGAGGCCCATGACGATCGCGAAGATGTCGAGCAGGGCGGTGACGACCATCAGCGCCAGGAAGCGCGGCACCACCAGGTTCTTGACCGGATCGACGCCGAGCACCTGCAGGGCGTCGAGCTCCTCGCGGATTTTGCGGGCCCCGAGGTCGGCGGTGATCGCGGTTCCGGCCACGCCCGCCACAACCACCGCGGTGACCAGCGGCCCCACCCAGCGAATTGCGATCACGACGAAGAACCCGCCGAGGCGGTCGAGCGCGCCGAACAGCGAGAGGATCCCGGCCGCCTGCAGCCCGGGGGCGCCGAGGTTGAGGGCAAAGGTCGAGATCAGCAGCGGGAACCAGGAGAGCCTAAGCACGAAGAGGAACTGCCAGACGAGCTCCTCGCCGTAGGGATAGGGGGCCCTCACCGCGGAGACCAGCGTCTTCGCGGTGAGGATCATCATCGTCCCCACCTGCTCGAACGTCTCTTTGATGGGGAGGACCCCCCGCTCTAGCGCTCGGCTCGCCACCGACTCATCGCCCGTCCGAGCGGGCCGCGGCTGTGGGCCCGCTCCTCAACTGCCTCTGCGCTCTCATGCTTTGCCGCCGCCAGCTGCTCGACCAGCGTGTCGCGGACTTGCTCCAACTCCTCGACGCCGGCGACGTGGGCGACGGCACGCCGCGGCGCCGTCGGCAAATCCACCTTGAGGTGAGCGGTGAAGCCGGCGAGCTCGGCCTCGAGCCGGGCGATCTGCCGCCGCAGCTCCTGGCGAACCTCGAGCACTTCGCTCTCCGCTTCCGGCAGTCCGGCGCAAGCCATCGCGACGATCGCCAGGTCGCGCGGCCGGATGCCGGCCTCCCCCGCCCGCCGCAGGGCCTCCGAGGCGATCTCTTCAAGCAGTGGTGCCGGCTTGACCTCCTCGGCGACGAAGGTCCCCTGGCCGTGGTGGGTGATAACGAGCCCATCCTCCTCCAGACCTTCGTAGACGGCGCGGACGGTTCCGACGTTCACCCCCGCCCACTCGGCAAGACGGCGAAAGCTCGGCAGGCGTTCCCCGGCCGAGAGCTCGCCGGTTTGAATCAGCGCCCGCAGCCGCCAGCTCAGCTGCAAGCCGACGGGAAGCTCGTCATCCGGGTCGATCCGGAACGGCGTCTGCTCCAGCTGTGCCATGGGTCCGCACAGTAACTTGATCAACTGTGTTAGTCAACCGCACAGCTGGGAGTCGGGGGGGTTCATCAGGAACCTCCCGACTCCCTACGGGGTGAGGACGATCTTCAGCGCTTCGCGGTTGTCGTAGATCTTGTAAGCCTCAGTTGCTTCATCCAGCGACATGTGATGGGTGACCAGCGGCGTTGGATCGAGTTTGCCGGCCTCCATCAGAGCGAGCACGCGGTCGACGTGGGCGATCACGTTGGCGAGGCCGAGGCGCAGCTGTAGACCCTTGAGCCAGGCGAGGCCGAGCGGGACCTCACCCTTGCCGGCGTAGGCGCCGATGCCGGAGACGGTGCCGGCATCACGGGCGAGGCTGATCGCCAGTGCCAACGGTCCGGGGTCCCCAACCGCGTCGACGACAACGTCCACCCCGAGCCCTTCGGTCGCGGCGCGGACCGCCTTTTTCGGCTGGTCTTCGGTCAGGTGCAGCGGCGTCGCGCCGAAGCGCTCGGCCATGACCAACCGGTCCTCGACCGTATCGATCGCGAAGACCTTGACCGCGCCGCCAGCCACCGCCGCCTGCACCGCGCAGAGCCCGACAGGCCCCAGGCCCAACACGGCAACCGTGTCCCCCGCCCGCATCTCGGCGTGGGCGACCGCGTGGTAGCCGGTCCCCATCACGTCGCCGGCGAAGAGGGCAACATCGGCCGACATTCCCTCCGGCACCCGCCGCAGGGTGAGGTTTGCACGCGGAACCAACAGCAGCTCTGCCTGGGCGCCCTGCAAGTCGCCTAGGTTGGCGCCGTGGCCGAAAGTCTGGCCGTTGCGGCAGCGGTGGTAGTCGCCGCGCAGGCAGGAGGCGCAGGTGGCGCAAGCGGTGTGGAAGGTGCCGAGTACGCGGTCGCCGACCGCGACCCGGTCGACGTCGTTCCCCGCTTCGACCACGGTGCCGACGAACTCGTGGCCGATCGTGAAGCCTGGCTCAACCGGAACCCGGCCGTGGTAGATGTGCAGGTCAGAGCCGCAGATCCCGCTCGTCTCGACCCGAACCACGGCGTCGTCGGCGGCGCTGATCCGGGGATCGGCCTTCTCCTCGATCCGGACCTGCTCGGGAGCTTGGAAGGTGACGGCGCGCATGCGCGCGCAACGCTACCGGTCAGCACCCCCGGGATGGGGCTCAGCTCACCTGGCGCCGGCGACCTGGAAGCGGTTCGACTGGCCGCCGGGGACGGCGAACTCTTCGATCCGCGACTCCAGCGCCAACTCTTTCTCAAAGTCGGCGGCCTCGCCGTGCTGGAAGGAGACATCTTGGCCCTCGAGCAGCTCGATGAAGATCTCGACGAAGCGGGCGTCGAGCTGTTTGCCGGCAACGCGGCGGAGCTCGACAATCGCATCGTGGCTCGACATCGGCGTCCGGTAGGAATCGCGCGCCGTCATTACGTCGTAGGTGTCGGCAACGGAGATGATCCGCGCCAGCTCCGGGATTTCGTCCCCGGCGAGGCCCCGGGGGTAGCCCTTGCCGTCGATCCGCTCGTGGTGGGCGAGAATGATCTCCGCCACCGGGCCGTAGCCGTCAAGCGAGGAGACGACACGGGCCCCCTGCTGCGGGTGGCGCTTGATCAGCATCCAGTCCTCGTCCGTCAGCGGCACGTTGGCCTTGAGGATGCGGTCGGGAAGGATGAACTTGCCGATGTCGTGCAGGAGCGCGGCGATGTGGACCAGCTCCTCCTCGCGGCGCGAGTAGCCGGCACGCTGGGCGATCGCTCGCGAATAGCGCGCCACCGCGGCGCTGTGGCGGGCGGTCATCTGGTCCCGCAGGTCGAGCGTGCGCAGCATCGCGCTCAACATCCCGACCTGGAAGCTGGCCAGCTGCTTGCTGCGCAGCTCCAGTTCGCGCGCCCGCTGCTGGGAGAGCAGCAGCTGCCCCAGCAGGTACTGGAAGGTGACGAGGACGACGCCGAAGAGGGCGATCGCCGAGATCCCGATCTCGTGGTAGATGAAGGCGACGGCGACGGCCAGCATCGCGCTCGCGAACTCCGAGGGCAGGACCGGCGGCAGCACGTGGAGCTGGCTGGTGAATCTGAGCCGCTCGATGTAGGCGCGATAGCCGGCGATGAAGATGAAGTTCAGCGCCAGCGAGACCTGGAAGAGCGCGAAGACGAGCAGGTAGAAGGAGGCGTCGCTCTGGGTCACGCCCACTCTTGCGGTGACGACGCGGAAGAGGACGCCCCCGATCAGCGGGAAGAGCGCGTAGGTGAGGACGTTGTTAAGGAGGTAGTGGGGGACGTCACGCCAGCGGAACCAGCCGATCAGGATCGTCACGACCCCGATCAGCGCCGCCGGGGCGCCGCCGAGAAAGACCATCGCGATCACCAGCGCCAGGAAGCTGCCGGAGACCTTGACCTTGGATTCGGTCGCGACGGCGGTGATGTCGCTGAATACCGAGAAGGCGAGGAGGACGCCGAAGAGGGCGAGGTCCCAGTTGGATCGCGGCGCCTCCGCCAAGGCCGCCGCGGCAACCAGAGCCAGGCCTAAGCCCATGGCCACCATCGCCACGCGGGTTGAACGGGTCTGGGTCATGGGATTTTCGAGTTGATTGGAACTGGGTCGCTAGGGGTAGATTCCCGGACGCATTGTCAATCCCTGCGCCACATCCGGGGTCGAGCCGAGATCGAAAAACCCCGGTAGCAACGTACGGTAGTAGCGATATTTCTCATCGGCAACCGTTGATAGCCGCATGAGCGATTTGTCCCAGGACTTATCTGGTGCGCGTCAAAGAGTGCAGATGCCCTCTCTGCCGGCCCCAAAAAGCGACAAGGGCACCCTCGGGGCGCCCTTGTCTGAAGACTGGTGCGGCCCCGAATCAGGTCGGTACCGCGCTTTGAAGGAAATTCTCTTAGTTACGGAAGCCCATGTTTGCCCCTTTCCTGCCCTTGGTCTTGGTTGAAGCCCAGGCTGTGCATCTCTTCGGGAAATCTTGTGTTTCGCTGGAAGCTTTGTAGCACAGATTGTCCAAAAGTTGTGCATCTGCAGGAAAAGTTGTGCAGAAATCAAGTAGGACAGGCGTCGAGCAATGTCTAGATCCAGCCTTCTGCAGCCCTTGCGTCGACCCTTGTTCCGCCGGCTCGCGACGACCTACGCGGTCAACGAGATCGGCGACTGGATGGGGATAATCGCCCTCTCGGTCCTCGTCTTCGACCAGACCGGCAGCGCCCTGGCGACCGCCGTCCTCTTCCTCGGGACGCGCTTTCTGCCGGCTTTTCTTGCCCCGCTCCTTGTCACCCGAGCCGAGCGGCCCGCACCGCAACTGTCGCTGCCGGTGATCTATTGCGGCGAGGCGGCGGCGTTCGGCGGCCTCGCCTTGCTGGCCGCTCCCGGGAGCTTCTCGCTGGCCGGCGTGACCGCCCTGGCGGCGGTAGACGGCTGCCTTGCCTTGACGGGCAGATCCCTGACGCGGGCCGTGGTCGCGGCGCTGCTCGAGCCCATCGGGGAACTGCGAGCGGGCAACGCGCTGCTCAACATCGCCTTCACGGGCGGCGCCGCGATCGGACCGGCCCTGGCCGGTCTCGTCGTCGCCGGCTTCGGGGTCCAGATCGCGCTCCTGCTCGACGCCGTCTCCTTCTACGCCATCGCCTGGATCCTCTTCACCGCCGGCTCGCTTCCCCAGGCCGAGCCGGAACCGGGACGGATGCGCGACCGGGTTCGGGCCGGCGCCGCCTACCTGCGTGAGAACCCGGTCTTGCGCCGGCTGCTGACCGGCGAGGGGGCCGCCTTCGTCTTCTTCGCCGCGGTGATCCCGGTTGAGGTGGTCTACGTCAAGGAAACCCTCGGCTCGACGGATTCCGGCTACGGCCTGATGCTGGCCAGTTGGGGGGCGGGAATGGTCGCCGGCAGCCTTCTCTTCGCCGCCATCCGCCAAATGTCGCTCCCTTACCTCCTCTTCTCCAGCACCCTCGCCGTCGGCTTCGGCTACCTGGGACTGGCCGCAGCGCCGACGCTGGCGCTGGCATGTGCGGCGTCGGTCCTCGGCGGCGGTGGCAACGGGGTCCAGTGGGTGACGATCATCAGCGCCGTGCAGGAGCTGACCGCACCGGCTATGCAGGCACGGGTGATGAGCGTGCTGGAGTCGGTCGGCGCGGCGATGCCCGGTATCGGCTTTCTCCTCGGCGGCGCGCTGGCGGCGCTGGTGAGCCCACGGGCGACGTTTTTGGTAGCAGGATCCGGGGTAATCGCGATCGTTGTCGTCATGGCCCCCCTGCTTGGCTCACATTGGCTGGAGCGAGATAGAAAACTTGGTCCATCTGCGCTTGACGGGCACAATGAGATTGTGGTGGAGTTGCTACCAGGGGGAAATCTCCCGTCAAGGGGGAATCTCCCAGGGGGACATAGGCCCGGCAACCCGGAAACGGAGGAGAGACGTTGAAGAAGCTTGGGGCAGTGATTGCGGTTCTCGTTCTTGCAGCGGTCGCAGCGCTTGGACTGGTCTCGTGCGGCGGTGGCAGCTCGACCAGCGGCGGCAGCGGCGGCGGCAAAGAAGGCGGCATCCTCAACGCCACCTACGCCTCCTTCCCGGACTACCTGGACCCGCAGCTCTCCTACACGGCCGAAGGATGGACGGCGATGGCCGACGTCTACATCCCGCTGCTGACCTATAAGCACGCCGAAGGCACGGAAGGAAGTGAAGTCATCCCGGGCCTGGCGAAAGCAATGCCCAAGATCAGCAAGGACGAAAAGACCTACACGCTTTTCCTGCGACCAGGCCTCAAATACTCCAACGGCGAACCGGTCAAAGCCTCTGACTTCACCTACGCCGTCGAACGCTGCATCAAACTCAACTCCGGCGGCTCGGTCTTCTACATCAGCGCCATCAAAGGCGCCGAAAAGTTCGCCGAAACCAAGACCGGCGGCATCTCGGGGATCAAGACCAACGACAAAACCGGCGAAATCAAGATCGAACTGGCAAAACCGCAAGGCACCTTCACCAACGAGCTCGGCCTGATGTTCGTCGCCCCGGTGCCGCCGAACACGCCGATGGAAGACCTCTCGGCCCACCCGCCGCCGGCCACCGGCCCGTACATGATCACCAAGTCGCAGCCGGGCCAGGGCTGGGAATACGCGCGCAACCCGCAGTGGGCGAAAGCCAACTCGAAAGCGATGCCGGAATACCCGAGCGGCAACGTCGACGGGGCCAAGATCACGATCGTCCGCAACCCGCAGACGCAGGTCAACGACATCGAACAGGGCCGGTACGACTGGATGCAGAACCCGCCACCGGCCTCGCGCTACGCCCAGGTCAAAGAAAAGTTCGAAGGCACCCAGTTCAAGGTCGTGCCGACGATCAGCACCTACTACTTCTGGATGAACACGACGAAGCCGCCGTTCAACGACGTCAAAGTGCGGCAGGCGGTCAACTACGCGGTCGACCCCGCCGCCCTGGAACGGGTCTACGCCGGTCAGATCAAAGCCAGCCACCAGATCCTGCCGGAGGGGATGCCCGGGCGCAAAACCTTCGATCTCTACCCGCACAACATGGCGAAAGCCAAAGAAATGATCAAAGAAGCCAACCCCTCGGACATGAACATCACCGTCTGGACCGACAACGAAAGCCCGAACAAAGAAGCGGGCGAATACTACGAAGGGGTCCTCAAGGAACTCGGCTTCAACACGAAGCTGAAAGAGATCAACGCCGACAACTACTTCACGGTGATCGGCAACCTCTCGACCCCCGATCTCGACACCGGCTGGTCGGACTGGTTCCAGGACTACCCGCACCCGAACGACTTCTTCCAGCCGATGTTGGCCGGGGAAAGCATCCTCGAAACCAACAACGGCAACTTCGCCCAGATCGATGAACCGAACCTAAACAGGGAAATCGACAGGCTGAGGGAAGAACAGCTCGGGCCTGAACAGGAAGAAAAATACGCGGCGCTGGACAAGAAATACATGGAACTGGCGCCGTGGGCCCCCTACGGCCAGCGCACGCTGTCCACCTTCGTGTCCAGCGCGATCAACCTCGAAAGCGTCATCTTCAACCCGACGTTCGGTCACTACCTGACCAGCTTCGAATTCAACGAATAGGTCGAAGCTAGGAAACCAGCAGACGTGGCAATCGACCCCCAGCCTGAAGCAGCGATTCCGGCTGGGGGTCCGGGAGCCCCCCTCCCTGCGTCCACGGGCCTCGGGACCGCGGAGCACGGCCCCTGGTACCTCGCCTACAAACGGTTCGTGCGCAACCGCCTCGCGGTCGCCTTCCTCGTCCTCTTCGTCCTGATCGTCCTCTTCGTCTTGGCGGCGCCCCTCTGGGCCAACCACGTCGCCCACACCGGGCCGGACAAGAGCCACACGCTGGAGAAACTCCACGTCGGCGGCGAAACGCGCGAAGTCGTCACGCCCGAAGGCAAGCCGATCGGCCCGCAGTGGTTCGAAGCCGGGGGCAAGTTCTTCCTCGGCGCCGACAGCCGCCTCGGCCGCGACGAGATGGTGCGGCTGATGTACGGGGGGCGCACCTCCCTCTTCATCGGCGTCGTCTCCGGCCTGATCACCACCATCCTCGCCGTCGTCCTCGGCTTGATGGCGGGCTACTTCAAGGGCTGGGTCGACGCGGTGATCGCCCGCACCCTCGACGTGCTCTGGTCGCTGCCGGTGCTGCTCTTCGGCATCGCCCTCGGCGTCTCCCTCGCCGTCAGCGGGCTGAAGATCGGGCCGCTCGAACTCTCGGCGGGCTCGATCTGGGTGCCGATCTTCGTGATCAGCATCTTCACCATCCCCTACGTGGCGCGACCGATCCGCGGCCAGGTGCTGGCGCTGGGCGAGAAAGAGTTCGTCGAGGCGGCGATCGCGCAGGGAGCCGGGCCGCTGCGGGTGATGTTCGCCGAGATCCTCCCCAACCTTGCCTCGACGATCATCGTCTTCTTCACCCTCAACATCGCCAACAACATGCTCTTCGAGGCGGCGCTCTCGTTCCTCGGCGCCGGTGTGCAGCCGCCCAACTCCTCCTGGGGGACGATGATCTCGATCGGCGAGGAACTGCTGACGACGCAGCCGCTGCTGGCGATCATCCCCGGGGTGATGATCATGCTGACGGTGCTCTCGCTGAACATCGTCGGCGACGGGCTGCGCGACGCGCTCGACCCGCGCTCGAAAGTGCGGCTCGAGGCGCGGGCGGGGATCGCCGAGCCGGAGGGAGCGCCGGTCTGATGCTCCGCTTCATCGTCAGGCGCCTGGTCGGGGTGGTCTTCGTCCTCTTCGTCGTCTCGGTGCTGGTCTTCGTGATCTTCAACGTGGTCCCGAACTCGCCGCCGGCGCAGCGGCTGGCGGGCAAGAACGCGACCCCGCTGCTGGTCAAAAACATCGAAAAGGAATGGGGCTTCGACGAATCGCTGCCGAAGCAGTACGTGACGATGATGAAGAAGGTATTCACCGGCGAACTGATCTCCTACTCGCCACGGATCTCGGTCAACGAACAGATCGAAGAAGGCATCCCGGTGACCTTCTCACTCAGCATCGGGGCCGGGATCATCTGGCTTTCCTTCGGCCTCCTGCTCGGGTACTTGTCGGCGGTCCGCGCCGGCGGCCTGCTCGACAAAGGTCTCACCGTGCTGGCGATCGCAGGAATCTCGATTCCGGTCTTCCTCCTCGCCCCAGTGCTTATCTACTTCCTTACCTACAAGCTCGAAATCTTTCCCAATGGCGGCTATGTACATCTGGGTGAAGACCCGTGGGAATGGCTCAAGCACCTGATCCTGCCCTGGTTCACCCTGGCCGTGCTCTCGATCGGCTTCTACAGCCGCGTCCTGCGCTCGAACATGCTCGACGCGATGAACGAGGACTACGTGCGGACGGCGCGGGCGAAGGGCCTCAGCGAGCGCCAGGTGATGACCCGCCACGTGCTGCGCAACTCGCTGATCCCGATCGTCACCCTCTTCGGGCTCGACTTCGGCGCCACCATCGCCGGTACCGCAATCATCACCGAAGTCATCTTCGGCCTCCCCGGCGTCGGCTACTACGCCGCCCACGCGATCGCCAACCTCGAACTGCCGCCGATCATGGGCGTGACCCTCTACGGCGCCTTCTTCGTCGTCTTCTTCAACGCTCTCGTCGACATCGCCTACGCCTACCTCGACCCGCGGGTGCGGCTGGGGGCCTCGGCGCAATGAGTCACGCCCCACTCCTCTCCGTCCGCGACCTGCGGGTCGGCTTCGCCACCGAAGCGGGGCTGCTGCAGGCGGTCGACAACGTCAGCTTCGACCTGCGCCCCGGCGAGGTGCTGGCGATCGTCGGCGAGTCGGGCTCGGGCAAGAGCGTCACCGCGCAGACGATCATGGGCCTGACCCGCTCGAAAAACTCGCGGATCGAGGGCTCGGTGCAGCTCGAGGGCCACGAGCTGACCGAGGCCGGCGACGCCGAGCTGCGCAGCCTGCGCGGCGACCGGATCGCGAGGATCTTCCAGGACCC
>JBQCCT010000122.1:0-3594 GCA_051961955.1 Solirubrobacterales bacterium | reverse complement strand
CCGCAGCAAGGGCAAGGCGATAACGCTGGTCCGCCGCTAGCCTCGGTCCGTCACGCGCGGCAAGCTGAACCAGCTTGCCGCGCTGCTTGAACATCTCCGGACTAGAGACAACCTCGCCGACCGGGCGACGCGTCGTCCTATCCGTAATGATGCTCCCGGATATCAATGCGTACCCGAGCTTTACTCGTCCTCTCGCTCTGCCTGATTGCTCTTCTGCCGGCGAGTGCGGCAGCGGAAAGCCCCGCTATCGACTGGACTATGCCCGCTCGGATGGGGATCGACACGAATGGCGACGGCCTGCTCGACTACCCGGAATCGGCGGCGGAAGTACCCACCGGCCCCTTCCCCGTCGTCCTCCGGATCAGGAACAACCTCTGCGACGCCGACTCGACCTACGCCTGGTCGGTCGAAGGCGAGGATGTCGGGGGCGGAAAGGGCCGCTGCGAATTGCGGTGGTTCGCGGAAGAGGGAACGTATCCCGTCGAGGTCGAAGTCGAATCCGCCGCCGGCGATCACCAGAGCTACGAACGGGAAGTGGTGGTCCAAGACTGGTTAGTGGTCTCGATCGGCGACTCGGTTGCCTCTGGGGAGGGGAATCCCGACCAGCCCGGCTTCTTTCACAAGGCGGTGTGGCAGTCGCCGCGCTGCCACCGCAGCACCCTGGCGGCGCCGGTCCAGGCGGCGCTGGCGCTCGAGCGAGCCGACACCCACACCTCGGTCACCTTCGTCCACCTCGCCTGTTCGGGAGCGAAGGTGCGGACCGGGCTCCTGGAACCGTACGCCGGAGCCGACGTCCCTGACAATGCGCAGCGGCCGCTGCTGACACCGCAGGTCAAGGAACTCGAGGAAATAGCCGCCAAGCGACCGGTCGACGCAGTAGTGCTCGACGCCGGCGCCAACGACGTGCACTTCGGCCCCCTGGCGGCCTTCTGCATCCTCCACACCAACTGTGTTTCGCAGCGGTTCGATCCGGAGGCGAAAGCCGGTTCCGGGGAAGCGGCTGATCTCCTCCCGGTTGTCATCAGGAAGGCCCTGGCCGGGCTGCGGACTGCTTACGAAGAACTCGGCGACGAACTCAAAGGGGTCGTCGAACCCAGCCGCCTCCTGTTCGTCGAATACTTCGACCCGCTGCGGGACGCAAGCGGCGCGATCTGCAACAAGATCGGGGTCCCCTTCGTACCCCACTTCTTCATCGATCGCAACGAGGCGACCTTTGCCGCCGAAGAGGTGCTGAAGCCCCTCAACGAGGAGATCGCCGAAGCGGCGCAGCGTGAAGGGTGGACCGAGGTGAAGGGCGTGACCGAGGCGTTCCGCCAACACGGCTACTGCGCCGGCAAGCAGTCCTGGATCCGGACGCTGACCAAATCGGTCCTCATCCAGGCAGGCAACCACCCCGCCTCGCGCTGGCTCGGCGCGCTGCACCCCAACGAGCTGGGGCACCGGGCGATGGCAAGCCTGATCTCCGCCGCCCTGCAGCGACGGCTCTACACGGGTGAAGGGCCGGCGGCCGAACCCGAACCGGAAGCCGAAAACCCAGACGAAAACGAAGGCGAGGGCGGGACGGGATCGGGGGCAGGTGAGTTTCCTGGCCTCGAGAAGGACGTTCGCAACGTGCTCCTGGCGCTCGCCGCGTTGTCCGCTCTAGGGGTGCTCGGGCTGCTCAGGCGACGGATGATCAGGAGCAGGCGACACGGGGGCGGCGGCCCGCCTCCGCAGATTCGCACCGACTGGCCGGGCCCCCTGCATGAAGCGGCTACGGTGGAGGCCTTCCGCTACATGCTCGAGCACTCGAACAGATGGGTGCACCGCCGGGTCGAGTCGATCGAATTCATCGATGAGCGGAGGATGCGGCGGCGGGTGAGCGTCGACTTCACCCCGCGGCCTGCGCCCACCGGTCCCAAGCTCGTCCCGGTGGCGATGCTGAGCAAGGGAGTGCTCACCCACTTCGACCTCCGTGACGAGGAGGGGGCATCGGTGCCAATGCGCACCGCTGACCAGAACGCGATGCTCTCGACCGAGTACATGCTGGCGGTCGCCGAAGAAGCGACGAACCAGGCTCCCTCCGAGCAGCTGCAGCAGCTGTGCTGGACGATCGCCCGAGGCGAGCTGCCGGAAGCCGAACTCGCCGTGAGCAAGATCAAAGAGCGGATCGATGCCGGAGACGAGCCCGAGGCCGTGCTCCAGAGCAAGCGATTCAGGCGGCTGACCACCACCTTCTCAAAAAGCTTTCCGATCGTGGTGGCACTGGAGAACAAACGCCGCCGGGTTCTGAAGTACGCGGCGGACGAGCCCATCCAGAGCCAGCCCACGATCAAAGCTCGGCTCGGGCTCTCGCCCGCTCGCTTCGCAATCAAGATCCCCGAGCTCGGCGACGCCCGCAGCCGTCATATCGAGTTCCTTCCCGGCGAAGGCTTCGAGATCAATGACGCGAGCATGGGAGGCATCCAGCCCAACGGGGAACCCAGGATCACGGCGATCGACACGCGCGACGGCCAGACGGCCCACCTGGCGCTCAGTAACGTCCAACGTGGTACCAAGGGCTGGTCGGTGGTGCGGCTCTGGGCCGAGCGCCGCGGCATCTTCGTCGGGGGTCCTCTGCTGGCGTTTCTCGGGGCGCTCGCCCTGACGGCAGCCTGGTTTGCCTTGCCCGAGTTGGCGGAAAACTCTCGGGATGCCGCCTCGCTTCTGCTGGCCGTACCCGCCGCGTTCGTCACCTATATAGGCACTCGCAACCCCCATCCCCTCGCCGCCGCGCTGATGCTGGGTGTCCGCTCACTTATCAGCATCGCCGGCGCCGCCGGCTTCATCGCAGCGGGTGGGATGGCACTGGGATACTCGGCGGAAACGCTGCGGGTCATACTCGGCGGGGGAGCCATCGTCATCTGGCTCTGCGCAGCCTGCCTCACCGTTCTCTATTTTCGCCCCGATGCAACCACCGCCTGATCGATCCCTAGAATTATCTTTGTGAAACCTGTGCCCGCTGGATTCGAGGATCTTTTCGCCGTGCTCAAGGAGCCGGAGCGTGCCGGCTGGTCCGTGGGCTCCTTCGAGGGCGGCTGGGCCTCCGACGAGGAGATCCGCGAGCTCTGGGGCCCGGTTGCCGACAAGGCCACCGAGGAAGACCAGGCGCCGGCGCCTGCCGTCGCCGAAGCTGCGGACGACTGAGACCGCTCAGGCTGGCAGCGACTCGGGCAGGCCGAGGCGTTCGAAGGCGACGTCGACGCGCCGCGGGTCGAAGGCCTGCTCGGGCATGCGGAAGATGACCGCGCGATCGGGGTCCTCGGTCTCGCGGGTAAGGAAGGCATCGACGGAAGAGATCCCGCCGCCGTCGAGGGTGAGGACGTTGAGGGCGAAGCGCCGGTGGTCGCCGGTCCCCTCGTCCCAGCTGTAGAAGGCGAGTGCCTCCTGGCCGCTGGCGCGGACGCGCAGCGCCCGCCAGCGCCAGATGCCGGAGAGCGGCGAGTACTCGAGGAAGGCGCGGATCGCCTCGCGGCCGCGGAACCAGCTGCGCAGCGGCGGCATCGTGAAGGCGGCCTCCTCGCTGAGCATCGAGACGACCGCCTCGACGTCCTGGCGTTCCCAGGCGGCGAGGTA
>JBQCCT010000121.1:0-2769 GCA_051961955.1 Solirubrobacterales bacterium | reverse complement strand
CTACGGCGGCAAGAAGGGGCTGATCGAAAACCACGTCAACCTCTGCCAGGGCACTCACCGCGCGAAGCTGATCTTCAAGGCCCAAAACGGGCTGGTCTCCAAGTCGCGCCCGGCGATCCGGACGGGGTGCAAGAAGAGGGGGTGAGTCTCCTCCAGGGCGCTCAGTTGTTTACCTGAGACTGGGCGCTGATTGCGTCAGTAGCCAGCCGGGTGGCGCGCCACGAACCCCACGTTGTTGCGGAGTTCTTCGTGCCAGCGAGGGCCGGTTTCGCCGTTTTCGTCGCCGGAGGTGTCCCAGCGGAAGCCGGCGATGACGGCATAGGCGTGGCCGGCGTTGGCGTAGACGGTGATCCAGCGGCCTTCGCCTTCTTCGCCCCAGCTCTCGAGGGGGCCTGACGGGAGTGGGCTTTCGAGGAATTTGCCGCCGTGGAGGGCGAAGGAGACGGAGCCGGAGCAGTCGTAACCGCGGTCCCACCAGCGGGCGTGGCCGCCACCCCAGATGTACGGTTTGCTGCGGATCTTGTTCGCCGCGGCGATCACGCGTTTGACCCGCGGGGGTGCGCTCTTCGGCGGGATCAGCATGCCGTTGGGCAGCAGCTTTGCCTTCGCGGTCGGGGTGCAGACGTCGACTTCCGCGGCGGACATACCGCCGGTGTCGCAGCCGGCGACGGCGTTGCCCGGGGCGATCAGAGCGGTTGCGGAGAGGGCCACGATGAACGCCAGCCCAGCCTTCAACCTGAAGTTGTGAAGCAAACCGATTCTCCTTCGTCGGCCTGCGGGGTTAGCTGTCGGGCTGGCGCGAAAGGAGCTTGCGCCCCCACCTGATCGGTGGGCTCGCCCCGAAAACGTGGTTCCCCCGCTCCCCATCCGCTCTTGGCTTCGGGGATTAGGCGTTTCGGTTATCGAACGCCGGCAGTGTAGACGATTACACGGCGTCATGGCTCACAAAACGCAAATATTTAGACAAGAATCCCGGTCCCACGGGAATCTGTTCGACGCGGGGGCTGGTAGCTTGCGCCCTGGGATGAACCTTTCGGGCCGCAAAGCGCTGCTTACCGGTGCCACCGGAGGGCTCGGAAGGGCGATGGCGATGGCGCTGGCCGAGCGCGGCGCCCAGCTGGCGCTGAGCGCGCGCAACCGCGAGGCATTGGAGGCGCTGGCCGCGGAGCTGCCCGGCGACGGCCACCGTGCCCTGCCCGCCGACCTGGCTGAGCCCGACGCCGCCGGCCGCCTCGCCGCCGAGGCGGCCGGCACCGAGATCCTCGTCGCCAACGCCGGCCTGCCCGGCGCCGGCCTGCTCACCGACTTCAGCGCCGAGGACGTAAAGCGCGCCCTGCGCGTCAACCTCGAGGCGCCGATGCTGTTGGCCCGCGCCCTCTACCCGGCGATGGTCGAGTCCGGCAGCGGCCACCTCGTCTTTGTCTCCTCCCTCTCGGGCAAGGCCGCCAGCCCCCGCACTTCCATCTACAACGCGACCAAGTTCGGCCTGCGCGGCTTCGCCCTCGCCCTCCGCACCGACCTCGCCCCGCGCGGCGTCGGCGTCTCGCTCGTCTCCCCGGGCTTCGTCCGCGAAGCCGGCATGTTCGCCGAGTCGGGCGCGAAGCCGCCGGCCGGGATGGGGACCGCCACGCCGGAGCAGGTCGCCGCCGCCACCGTCAAGGCGATCGAGCGCGACAAGGTCGAGCTGACCGTCGCCCCGATCCAGCAGCGCATCGGCGCCCACCTCGCCCTCGCCAGCCCCGCCCTCGGCGTCCGCATCCAGAGCGGCAGCGCCGGCCAAAAAGCGGCCCAGGCGATCGCCGACGGCCACTCCCCCGAGAAGCGCTGAGCGCCCCTAGCCGGCCGCGCCCAGGCGCCGGGTGTGCCTTATTTCGCGCATTGCTAGCCGATTCTCGGTAGCGCTCGCATTTCTTTTCGAGTACGGCGCAACGTCGCCCTGAAACAATTGTTCTCTCTTTGTAGACGTTGTCCTCAAACTGTGTTACCGTCGTTCATCCGCCAGGGAGGCGGGATGGGGAAGACCCCACCGATAGCAGGCCGGCCGGGCCACCCCTGGCAGGCGCAACCACTTCACGGGAGATATAGAACGTGAGATCCAAAGCAAGGCGATCCCGCCTGGGATCGAAACCGGGTCGACCGGCTCGGCTCCGGCTCGTCATTCTCGTCGCCGCGATCGCGGCCTTCTTCGTGGTTCCCGCGGCTCAAGCGGCAGCCAAGACCATCAAGGTCAACATGGCGGGTACCGGCAGCGGCGAAGTCAGGAACCTAATCTTCACCCAAGCTGAACCCGAACCGATCGCATGCAGTTACGCGGGCAGCTTCTTCGGGCCTGGTATCACCAGCGGCGTCTGCGAAGGCGAATTCGAAGAAGGGGCTCCCAATGAAAGCGTGGGAGCCATCCCCGCGGAAGGCTCGAAGTTCGGTGGCTGGACGATTACGAAGGGCACCGCTGAAACTTACTGCGACGGTTCGGAAGAAGAAAAGGAATTCGACCAGATCTTCCCCGAAGCCTTCCCGGAATACGCTGGCATGGAAGGCGTTTGCTTTATCAATTCCAATGAAGCGGGCGAAGCCGAACTTACCGCCAGGTTCGTTAGCCTCTCCGTCCCGCTGACCGTCGTCAAGGGCGGCTTTGCCGAAGGTGGGACTGTCATCAGCACGCCCTCGGGGATCGTCTGCGGTCCAACCTGCGAAGAAGAAACCGCGGAATACGAAATCGGCGAAAGCGTAGGTCTCCAAGCGGAAGCGGCCCCCGGCTACCTCTTCGCC
>JBQCCT010000120.1:0-5025 GCA_051961955.1 Solirubrobacterales bacterium | reverse complement strand
TACTTCCTGCGCGACTACGAAGTGCTCGAGCGCTACCGCTACACGATCGCGATCGGCGGCCTGCTGCTGCTGCTGGCGCCGCGGCTGCCGGGGATCGGCCAGCAGGTCAACGGCGCCTACCTCGGGGGGAAGCTGGGGCCGATCGCCTTCCAGCCGGCCGAGTTCACCAAGCTCGCGATCGTCGTCTTCCTCGCCAGCTACCTGCGCGAGCGCCGCGAGGTGCTGATCGTCGGCGCCCGCCGGGTGCTGGGGGTGACGCTGCCGCCGCTGAAGCACTTCGGGCCGATGCTGGTGGTCTGGGGCGCCTCGATGTTCATGCTCGTCTTCATCCGCGACCTCGGCAGCTCGCTGATGTTCTTCGCCGCCTTCCTCGCCCTGCTCTACGTGGCGACCGGGCGCTTCTCCTTCGTCGTGATCGGGATGGCGATGTTCTTCATCGGCGCCTGGTTTTTCGCCACCACCGTGCCGCATGTCCACGAGCGGGTCGACGTTTGGCTCCACCCCTACGCCGAAGCGCAGGGCAACGGGTACCAGATCCTGCAGTCGATCTTTGCCCAGGCCGATGGCGGCCTCTTCGGCAAGGGCTTCGGGCAGGCACTGATCACGGTGCCGGGCACGCACAACGCGCTGCTGCCGGCGGCTGAAACCGACACGATCTACGCGTTGATCGTCAACGAGCTCGGCCTCTTTGGGGCCTGCGGGCTGATCCTCGTCTACCTGCTGATCACCGCCCGCGGCTTCAAAGTCGCGCTGCTGGCGAACGACGGCTTCTCGAAGCTGCTGGCGACGGGGCTGACCTCCGTCTTCGCGATCCAGGCCTTCGTGATCATCGGCGGCGTCACCAGGGCGATCCCGCTGACCGGCGTCACCTTGCCGTTCATCAGCTACGGCGGCAGCTCGATCGTCGCCAACTTCGTGCTGCTGGCGCTGCTGCTGCTGGTCTCCGACCGCGCCCGCCGCGAAGCAGCCGAACCGGCGGGCCGCGCCGCCCTCGGAGCGACGCTGTGAACCGGCAGATCGTCAAATTGTTCGCCTTCATCGTCGCCCTCTTCGCGATCCTGGTCGGCTTCACGTCCTACTGGTCGGTCTTCGACGCCAAGGCGCTGAAGGAAAAGGACGTCAACAAGCGGCCGCTGTTCGAGGCGCAGCAGATCCATCGCGGCCGCATCCTCGCTGCCGACGGCACCGTGATCGCCAAGTCGGTGGCGAAGGGGCATGGCTCCGCGAAGCGCTACGTGCGGAGTTATCCGGAAGGTGCCCTCTTCGGCCACCCGATCGGTTACAGCTTCATGGAATACGGCGACTCCCAGTTCGAGCAGTTCCACAACGCCGAACTGATCGGCGAAGAATCGGAATTCGGCTCGATCCTCGAAGAAATCCTCGGTCACACGCAGGAAGGCAACGACATCGTCACCAACATCGATACCGAAGCGCAGCGGGTGGCGCTGGGTGCGCTGGAAGAAGCGGGCTTCGGGGCCGTGGTGGCAATCGAACCCAGTACGGGCGAGATCAAGGCGATGGTCTCCAACGCCCCGTATGACCCGAACCGGATCCCCAACGAAATCGAAAAGCTGAACACCAACGAAGTCGAAACCCCGCTGGTCAACCGGGCGACCCAGGGGCAGCGCCCGCCGGGCTCGACCTTCAAGGTCGTGACCGCGGCGGCAGCTTTGGAAAGCGGCGTGATCACGCCGGAAACGACGATCAACTCGCCGGGGGAAATCATCGACGAAGGAATACCGCTGAAGAACGACTTCACCCAGAACTGGGGGTCGATCTCGCTCGACACCGCCCTGACCAACTCGGTCAACACCTTCTTTGCCCAGCTCGGCCAGAAAGTCGGTCAGGACCGGCTGTTCGAAACGATGGAAAAGTTCGGCTTCAACTCCAGGCCGCCGATCGATCTGCCTTCGAACCAGATCGAGCCCAGCGGCGTCTTCTCCGAAGGGGAACTGCTGCACCGCAACGACCCGGTCGACCTCGCCCGCGTCGCGATCGGCCAGGAGCGGCTGCTGGCGACGCCGCTGCAGATGGCGGAGGTCGCCGCCGCGATCGCCAACAAGGGCAAGCTGATGAAGCCGCAGATCTGGAACCGGGTGATCGACCCCGACGGCCGCGTCGTCGACCGCCTCGAACCCTCCGTCTACAGCGAAGCGGTCAGCGCCCAGACCGCGGAAGAGCTGACGACGGCGATGGAAGGCGTGGTCAACGAAGGGACCGGTACCAACGCGGCGATCTCCGGGATCCCCGTCGCGGGCAAGACCGGCACCGCGGAAACGCCGAATAACAAGGCCTGCGGGGGCGGCGAAAACGAGAACCAAGCCTGGTTCATGGGCTTCGCGCCGGCCAACGAACCGAAGATCGCGGTCGTCGCCACGGTCGAATGCACCGAAGAATTCGGCGGCGACATCGCCGCGCCGATCTTCCGCGACGTCGCAGAAACGATCCTGAACGGGGAATGAGATGCCGATGGGCCTAAAACCGCCTTATATGTCCGGAAATCGGCCCGTCGGCCGGGAGTGGAGGTCGTGGGGTGGCTGAGATGGGCGAGGGCGGTGTGGTCGACGGCCGTTATCGGGTTCTGCGCCGGATTGGGTCGGGGGGGATGGCCGACGTCTGGCTGGCCGAAGACACGCACTTGCAGCGGCAGGTGGCGCTGAAGGTGCTGCACCGCCGCTACCTCCAGGACCGGCAGTTCGTCGAGCGCTTCCAGCGCGAGGCCGAGTCCGCGGCCGGGCTGCAGCACCCCAACGTGGTCGCCGTCTTCGATCGCGGCTCCGACGGCGACGTCAACTACATCGCGATGCGCTACGTCGAGGGGCCGACGCTGAAGGAGCTGATCGACCGCGGCCTGACCCCGCCGCAGGCGGTGGCGCTGGTTCGCCAAGTGCTGGAGGCGGCCCGCTTCGCCCACCGCAACGGGATCGTCCACCGCGACCTGAAGCCGCAGAACGTGATCGTCGACGAGGAGGGCAAAGCGGTCGTCACCGACTTCGGCATCGCCCGCGCCGGCGTCTCCGACATCACCCAGACCGGCTCGGTGATGGGGACGCCGCACTACCTCTCGCCAGAGCAGGCGCAGGGGCACGACGTCACCTCGGTCTCCGACCTCTACTCGATCGGGGTGATCCTCTACGAGGCGCTGACCGGGCGGGTCCCGTTCGAGGGCGAAAGCGCGGTGGCGGTGGCGATGAAACAGGTCTCGCAGACGCCGCAGCGGCCGAGCTCGATCAACCCGCAGGTCTCGCCGGCGCTGGACGCGGTGGTGATGCGGGCGCTGGAGAAGGACCCTGGCAACCGTTTCCAGAGCGCCGATGCGTTCATCGCCGCCCTCGATGCGGCGATGAAGGATCCAGGTGTCAGCCGCAACACCGCGGCGATGGCGCCGTTGCCGCCGGTCGTCGCCGTGCCCGAGGAAGAGGTGCTGCCGGAGGAAGACCGCAAACGCAACTGGTGGCTGTGGGCGCTGCTGGTGGCGGCGATCGTGATCGGGATCCTCGCCGGCCTCACCCTGACCCGGGACACGACGACCAAGGTGCCCAACGTGACCGGGATCCCGCTCAACGTCGCTGTCAACCTGCTGCAGCAGGACGGGTTCCAGGTCGGCGAAGTGACTCGGGTCGAACGGCAGGCGCCGGAGAACGAAGTGCTCGAGCAGGAACCGGCGGCCTCACCTCCGGCCAACCAGGCCGAAGAAGACTGCGCCTTCATCACCCTCTTCTGCTCGAAGCCGAAGGTGAACCTGACCGTCAGCGCCGGCCCCGGTCAGGCGAAAGTGCCCTCGGTTGCGGGCAAGCCGCAGGCGGAGGCGACCAAGGAACTGGAAGAAGCCGGGTTCAAAGTCGCCGTGCGGAAGGTCAACTCGGACACGGTCGAAGAAGGCCTGGTCATCCACTCCGAACCCGGCGGCGGCACGACTGCGACCAAAGGTTCGACCGTCACCTTGGCGGTCTCGCGCGGGCCGAAGTTGATGAAAGTGCCGGTGGTTGTCGGCAGCCAGCGGAAGGTGGCGGTGGAAGCGATCCGCTCGCGCGGGCTCGTCCCCAGCGTCAGCGAAGAAGAAGACCGGGCGGCAAAAGGCCAGGTAATCCGCCAGTCGCCCAGCGCCGGCACCGCGGTCGAACCCGGCTCGACGGTGACGCTCGTCGTCTCCAGCGGCGAAGAAGAACAGCAGGCCAAGGTGCCGAGCGTGATCGGCAAAGAACGCCGCGAAGCGGTGGAAGCGATCCGCGCCGCGGGCCTGAAACCTGTGGTCGAAGAAGAAGAAACGGAAGTCTCGAGCCAAGTCGGTCGCGTCACCGACCAGTTCCCGCCGCCGGGGATCGAAGCCGAACCGGGCTCGACGGTGACGATCGTGGTCGGCAAGCGGGCGGTTGAACCGGCCGAAGAAGGGATCGAAGGGTGAGGGTCGCGGTCCTCTCCGGCGGCCGCTCCTCCGAGCACGACGTCTCGCTGCGCTCGGGCGCAGCGGTGGCGCGGGGGCTGCGTGAGGCAGGCCACGAGGCGGTTGAGGTGACGATCGGCCGCGACGGTGGTTGGACCGCTGCCGGCGGCACGGTCGCGTTGGTCCCCGGCGGCGGGCTGCTCGGGGCCGATGTGGTCTTCCCGGCCCTGCACGGCGCCTTCGGCGAGGACGGCAGCATTCAGGGGCTGCTTGAGTGGCTCGACGTCCCCTACGTGGGCTCCGACGTGCTCGCCTCGGCGATCTGCATGGACAAGCTGACGCTGAAGCGGCTGTTCGCGGCGCACGGGGTGCCGCAGGTCGAATTTGCCGCGGTCGAGGGCAACGACTGGTGGGGCCGCTGCGAGCAGATGGGGCTGCCACTCTGGGTCAAGCCCTCGCGGATGGGGTCCAGCGTTGGCATCAGCCGCGTCGCCAAGCTCGACGGGCTCGACGGGGCGGTGGAGCTGGCGCTGCGGCACGACCCGCGGGTGATCGTCGAGGCGTCCTCGCCCGGGCGCGAGGTCGAGTGTTCGGTCCTCGGCAACGACGAACCGGAAGCCTCGCTGCCAGGCGAGATCGTG
>JBQCCT010000119.1:0-3397 GCA_051961955.1 Solirubrobacterales bacterium | reverse complement strand
TTGAGCTGGATCTGGCGCTGGGCGTCTGCCGGAGTTCTGTCGCTAAGGGGACGGGTATCCCCCGGCCGACCGGCGTCCTGTTACTCGCCCCACCCCCTTCTGCGGTCAGCCAGAAGCGATGTGGCGAGTAACCCAGGGAGGAAGGGAACACCCACCCCCTCCCTACCGAGTGAGCTTCGTCCCTCGGACGAGGTGGTTAGCCTCGCCCGTATGGCGGACGAGCGGATTTCGCTTAGCGAGGCGTCGCGGCGGTCGGGGGTGCCGACTCGGACGCTGAAACGGTGGGCGGAGGAGAGGATCGTGCCGGTGCGGCGGGGGCGGTGGACGGCCGCGGCAGCAGCGCAGGCGCGGGTGGTGGCGCGGATGCGGGAGCGGGGGTACTCGCTGGAGGACCTGAAGAACGCCGGCCGTGAGGGGCGGCTCGCCTTCGGCTTCACCGAGGAGCTCTTCTCCGAATCGGAGAGCGAGTACACGGTCGAGGGCGTGGCGCAGGAAACCGGCCTCGAGCCAGAGCTGATCGAGCGCATCCTCGTCATCCTCGGCACGCCGACCGAACGCCGTCGCGAGCTGACCAAAGAGGACGCCGCGGCGCTGCGCCACTGCGCCCGCGTCCTTGCCGCCGGCTTCCCGCTCGTCGCCTTCCTGCAGCTGGTCCGCGTCTATGCCCAGGCGATGCGGCGGATCGCTGACGCCGAGGTGCGCCTCTTTCACCTCTACGTGCACGAACCGCTGATCCGCGACGCTGTGCCGGAGCTGGAAATGGCGGAGGAGATGGGCGAGCTGGCCGCGGACATTCTGCCGCTGGCGACGCCGCTGACCGAGTACCTGCACCAGCGCTACCTGCGCTACTTCGTCGAGCAGGACGTGGTCGGCCACATGGAGAGTGACTCGACGGTGGACACGGCGGAAATGCAGCTCGGCCACGTGCGGGTCACCCTCTGCTTCATCGACCTCACCGGTTTCACCCGCTACACCGAGGAGGAGGGGGATATCGAGGCGCTCGACGTGATCGAGCGGTTCGTCGCCACGGTCGAGGAGACGCTGCCACGTGAAGCGACGATCGTGAAGACGATCGGCGACGAGGTGATGATCGTCTCCCCCGATGCCGCCGCACTGACCGAATGGGCGGTCGCCTTCCTCGCCCGCTTCCCGCAGCGGCCGCAGCCGCGGGTGGGGATCCACTGCGGCGACGCCGTCTACCGCGACGGTGACTACTTCGGCAGCCAGGTCAACCTTGCCCACCGGATCGTCAACCGGGCGCTGGCCGGGGAGGTGATGGTCACCGACACCGTCGCCGACGCGATCGCGGGGAACGAGCGGCTGCAGATGGAGGGAATCGGCCAGGTCAGCCTCAAGGGGTTCCCGGTTCCCACCGACCTCTTCGTCGTCCGCGCCGCATGATCGGCGAGGAGCTGCTGCGGCGGGTCGGGGCGGGCGGGCTGATCGCGGCGCCGGCGCCGCTGGTGGCGATGCTCTCCGGGGGGCGGGACTCCGTCTGCCTGCTTGACCTCGCGGTGCGGGCGCGGGGGACGGAGGCGGTGAGCGCGCTCCACGTCAACTACGGGCTGCGCGAGGAGGCCGACGCGGACGAGCGCCATTGCCGCGAGCTGTGCGAGCGGCTGGGGGTGGCGCTGGAGGTGGAGCGGCCGCGGCGACCCGAGGGGGCAGGGAACCTGCAGGCCTGGGCGCGCGAGGCGCGCTACGCGGCGGCGACGCGGTTGGCGGAGGCGCGAGAGGCCGAGGGTGGGGCCGCGGCGAAGATCGTTACCGGCCACACCGCCGACGATCAGGTCGAGACGATCCTCTACCGATTCGCCTCCTCGCCGAGCCGGCGGGCGCTGCTGGGGATGCGGCCCGCGGATGGCCGGTTGGTCCGGCCGCTGCTCGCCACCACCCGGGAGGAGACGACCGCCTACTGCGAGGAGCGCGGGCTGGCCTGGCGCGACGACGCCAGCAACGAGGAGGCCGACTACAAGCGCAACCTCCTGCGTCGGGACGTGATCCCGGAGCTGGCCAAGGTCCACCCGGCCGCACGGGAGAACGTGCTGCGCACGGCGGCACTGCTGCGCGAGGAGGCCGCGCTGCTCGACTCCCTCGTCGACGCCGAGTTGGCCGGCGGCGACGGGGCCGAGCCAGGGACGATTGCCCACGCGCGCTTTGCGGCGCTGCACCCCGCCCTGCGCCGTCTCGTCCTTCAGCGCCTCGCCGACGAGGCCGCCGGCCGCCCCGTCGCCGGCGCCGCCCGCTTCGCCGACCAGGTCGCCACCCTGCGCCCCAGTGGCGCCCAGCTCGACCTCGGCAGCGGCATCCGCGCCATCACCGCCCACGGCATTCTCCGCGCCGACGGACCGAAAAGTCCGCCTTGATATGCCGACGGGCCGAAAACGCTCCTATATGGAGCGGAATCGGCCCGTCGGCAGAGGGATTCCGGCGTTCCGGCACGGCGTCCATATATCTAGACTGCGCGCGGTGAGCGACCCGGCGATCGGCGAGACTCTCGTCGCCAGAGATGACCTGCAGCGACGCATTGCCGAGCTGGGGGCGGACATAAGCCGCGACTACGCGGGGCGGGAGCTGATCCTGGTCGGCGTGCTGAAGGGCGCCGTCCTCTTCCTCGCCGACCTCATGCGCCACATCGACGTGCCCTGCGAGATCGACTTCATGGCCGTCTCCAGCTACGGCTCCCAGACCGATTCCAGCGGCGTCGTCCGCATCCTCAAGGACCTCGACGCGCCGATCGAGGGCCGCGACGTGCTGATCGTCGAGGACATCATCGACTCCGGCCTCACCCTGCAGTACCTGATGCGCAACCTCAACGCCCGCAATCCCGCTTCCCTGCAGGCCTGCGCGTTGCTGACCAAGCCCGAGCGGCTGCGGGTCGACCTCTCGCCGCGCTACGTCGGCTTCGAGATCCCCAACCGCTTCGCGATCGGCTACGGCCTCGACTACGCGCAGAAGTACCGGAACCTCGATTTCGTCGCCGCTCTTTCCGGTTAGCGGTCCGGCCTAGACCGCTGAAATGGCCCTGGTACGCTGATTTCTGACCTTGAGGCGTTTTTTCAAAAGCGCGGCGTTCCCGATCCTGCTGGTCGTCATCCTGGCCTTCATCGCCCAGCGGGTGATCAGCAGCGGCGACGGCACGCCGTCGCCGTCCTACAACGAACTGATCAACCAGAAATCGGGTCTGATCGTCAAAGGCGAGGTCGAAGAAGTCGACGTCAACACCAAGGACAACACGCTCGACGTCAAGCTGAATGCCAAAGGCGGCGAAGAAAGCTTCTCGACCGGCTACCCGCCCGATGGCGAAAAGCAGCTGGTCAACCTGCTCGACGAAAACAACGTCAAGACCGACGTCCACGGCTCCGGCAGCTCCAGCCTGCTCTCGCTGCTGACCCTG
>JBQCCT010000118.1:0-7265 GCA_051961955.1 Solirubrobacterales bacterium | reverse complement strand
GAGGTCGATCACCGCCAGCGCCGTCGCCCGCCAGGGCCGCTGGAGGCTGAAGAAGGTCCGCGTCTGCAGCAGGTAGAGGCCGTTGGTCGGCAGCGAGAAGGCGAACCAGAAGAGCGCCGTGGCGACGAGGGTCGTTTCGGCAGGACCGAATTCACCGCGCTGATAGACCAGCCGGATCATCGGTTCGGAAAGGGCGAGGATCGCCGCCGCAGCCGGGACGAGGACGAAGAGGATCTGCCGCATGCCGTTCGCCAGCGTGCGCCGCAGGTCGTCGAGCTGGCCGGCGTTGGCGAAGCGGGCCAGGGCCGGGAAGAGGACGGTCGCAACGGCGACCGAAAAGATCCCCTGCGGCAGCTGGTAGAGGCGGAACGCCTTGTCGATCGCCGCCGGCGCTTCTTCCGAGATCAGGCCACCGAAGAAGCTGTTGATCAGCGCGTTGAAGTTGATCAGGCCGAGGCTGATCGTTACCGGCAGCATCAGCAGCAGGACCCGGCGCACGCCCGGATGTCGCCAGTCGAAGCTGAAGCTGAACCGATACGGCGTGTGGCGCAGGTCCCAGGCCGGGATCAGCAGCTGGACCAGGGTGCCGACGAGGATCCCGATCGCATAGGCATAGATCTTGTCGTGGCCGTGGAACAGCGGCTCCAGCACGACGAGGACTCCGATGATCGTCAGGTTCCAGAACAGCGGCGAGATCGCGAAGGCGCCGAAGCGGTCGTAGCTGTTGAGGATGCCGACGACGACGCCACTGATCCCGAGCAGGATCAGGATCGGGAACAGGACTTGGGAGAGCGTCACCGTCAAGTCGATGACGGCCTGGCTTTCGAAGTTCGGGATGAACACCGGCATGATCACCGGCGCCAGCAGGATGAAGAGCGCGGTGAGCGAGCCGAGCACCATCGTCGCCAGCAGCAGCAGCGTCGAAGCGAGCCGGAACGCCTCCTTGTAGCGCTTCTCCCCGACCAGTTCGGTGAAGACGGGAACGAAGGCCGGCTGCAGCGCCGCGTCAGCGAACAGGGCGCGGATCAGGTTTGGCACCTGGAAGGCGATCGTGAACGCCGACATCGGTCCCTTGACGCCGAAATAGCCGGCGGCGACGACTTCGCGGGCGAGGCCGGCGACGCGCGAGGCGCCGGTGGCGATCGAGAAGAAAGCGGTCGAGCGGGCGATCCGCCCCGCCTGCCGCCCGGGCGGCGGCTCGCGGGTGAATTCCTCGCCCGGTTCGAACGCCTCCGCCTCCCATACGGCGACGTCGGAGGCGACCACGGTCTCGTCCGCGTTGATCGCCCGCTCGTCGGGATCGGGGGTGTGAGGTGCCCTGGGGGTCTCCAAGCTCGTTGTCGATTCGGGTTCGGGGGCGACCGAGGGCGCCTCAGTCGCTATAGTCGGCGGCCGCCCAGGGCTGGCAAACGCCTGCCAGGGCCTTCGAACATGGCCAACATAGCCTCACAGAAGAAGCGGATACTGCGCAGCGAGCGGGAGCGCACCGAGAACCGGCTGCTCACCAGCACGGTGAAGACGCACTTCCGTCGCCTCGAAAGCGCGGTCGAGTCGGGCGACGCCGACACGATCGCCGGTGAGCACCGCGACCTCGTCTCGAAGGTTGACAAGGCTGTGCAAAAGGGTGCCCTCCACAAGAACACGGGCGCTCGCAAGAAGGCCAAAGCCGCTCGCATCGCCGCCAGCGCCCCCAGCTAAGCCGCTCCCACCGCAGCTTTCCTTAGCGCGATCGTCAGCGCCAGCTCGTCGCCGTAGTCGGCGCTGCCGCGGCACCAGAGCTCTAGGTCGGCGAGGGTCTCGGTTGCCATGCGAAGGCTGGCGAGATCGGTGTCGCGCAGGCGGGAGACGAGCTGCTTCGCCGCGTAGGGGTGCATTTTCAGCGACGACTCGACCTGCTTCGGCGAGATCCCCTCTTCTAACTGCGCCGCCGCGGCGCAGGCGCTGCGCAGACGTGAGGCAAGGCCGTAGATGAGGCCAGTGACGTTCTCCCCCTGGCCGATCAGCCGCTCGCCGATCCGCAGCGCGGCCGCGGCGTCGCCTTCGATCAGCGCGTCGGAGAGTGACCAGACCGCCGCCTCGGAGGTGTCGGCGACCATCTCTTCGAGGTCGGCGACGCTCACCTCTCCCCCTTCGCCCGCCCAGAGCGCCAGCCGCTCGAGCTCATTGCGCAAGCGCAGCGGTTTCGCCCTCATCCGCTCGACCAGGAGCCGCGCCGCCGCCGGGTCGAGCCGGAAGCCGAGCTGCTGGGCTTCGCCGACGAGGACGCGCGGCATCTCCCGCGCCTTGGGGGCTTCGAATTCGTAGACCTCGCCGCCGGCCGCCCTCACCGCCTTGGCCAGCTTTGCCGCCGGCTTGTCACGCGCGATCAGGACCAGGGTGAGGTCCGGCGGCAATTCGCCCAGCGCAACCAGGACCGGCTCCAGTTGCTTGTCGCGCCAGCGCTCGATGCCGTCGGCGAGCAGGTAGCGCCGCGAGTCCATCAGCGACATCGCCGGGATCGCAGCCAGCAGCGCCTCCCGGTCGGGCATCCCCTTCCCCTCACCCGGCTCGAAGACCTCCAGCGCGGCCGAGCCGGAGCCGCCCTCGCGTTCGGCCCGTGCCCGCAGCCGCGCGCGAGTGGCGTCGATCTTCGCCTCGTCGGTGCCGGCGATCAGATAGAGGGGCTTCATCTCCTCGGCCACGTGGCCGAGTCTAGATCTCCACCCGCTCGCCCGCCGGCGGCTACTTACTGCGGCCGTGGGGATCGGCGCTCTTGCCTGCGTGCCCAGGTGGGCCAGCCGGGGCCGATACCGCTGCCGGCGGAACGGCAGACGGACCCGGCGCAGCCGCAGGAGCGGTGTGGCCGGCCGACTTGCCGCCCGCGCGATCGCCGGACGCTTCGTCCACATGGCTGCTGGAGACGCCAGCATGGCCAGGTGCGGCGCCGGAGCTCCCTCGGCCAGAAGTCGAATGATCGGCGGTGGCCGTGGAGCGGCTGGGCGACGAGCCATGGCCGGAGCCCTTTTCCGGGCTGGGCGAGGCGGCCGGGACGGATTCCGGTGCAGGCGACGGCTCAACGGGAGGAGTAGTCGATACCGGCGCCGGGCTTGGAGCTGCTTCCGGCTGTCCACCTCCGCCCCCCTTGCCGCCGCCGGGTGCAGGCGAACTCACCGTCTTTGGGGAGCCAACTGCACTTGCACCGCGATGACCGCTGCGACCGCCAGTCGATCCGCCGTCACCGCTCAGGTGGGGACCCGCTCCAGAGCGGGGAGACTCCTTGCCTACGGCGACGCCCGCAGGCGCAGGCGCCTTGGCGCCGTGCTCCACACCCAGTGCTTCCGCCCAGGAAATCGAGGACGAGGGTTCACTTGGCAGCGGTTCCGGCGAGAGCAAACGAAGCTGCGGCGTGGCAAAGATCGCCACCAGCGCCAGTCCGGTCGCGGTCATCAAGCCGAGGGTCATGAAGGCGGTGCTGCGCATCCTCGAAATCAAGCTGCCGCCAGAGAAATTCGGCATCCGCAGGGCGGCGAGGGGCTTGATGTGAAAGTTGGAGCGCACCAGTTCGATCATCGACCCCAGAGGCGGGGGCCGTAGCGATTAGACGAGGATCCTCGACTTTTAATTCGATCATCTGTCCACCCGGATCGAACCCCGTGAAACCTCGATGAGGATGTCACCATCGCGATCAGTGCGAAAAATGGGGATGCTGCGCCTCGAAAAAGTGGAAATCGTCTCGGGCGCCGGATGCCCGTAGGGGTTGTCCTCGCCAACGGAGATGACAGCGAACTTGGGATGGGTGTGATCGAGGAGAGCAGCGAGTCCTGCGTCGACACTGCCGTGGTGAGCGACCTTGAGGACATCGATCGGGCCGGGGTCGAGCGGGACCGCTTCGGCCTCGGCGTCTGCGGTGAGCAGCATCGTAAATCCGCCCCAGCGGGCCTCGAGCACGAGGGCGAGCTGGTTCGGGTCTTCGCCCGCATCGGCTTCGCGCAGGAGCTCCGCCGGCGGCCACAGGACCTGCAGACGGAGCCGGCCCGAGCGCAGCTCTTGTCCGGCCGCAATTCGTTGCGGTTCGGCGCCGACTGCAGTGGCCGCCGCAATGACACCGCGATCGAGACGAGCAAAGATCAGCCGCCGCACGGGGAAGCGCCCGAGCAGTTCCTCGATCCCGGCGGCGTGGTCGGACTGGTCGTGGGTGATCACGGCAGCGCCGAGGTTGGTGACACCGGCGTCTTCGAGCTTGCCTTCGAGACCGTCCCCGGATGGCCCACCGTCAACGAGCACTGCCGGGGCGCGAGCCGGCTGCAGGAGGATCGCGTCCCCCTGGCCGACGTCGAGGACATCGACCCGGAGGCCGTGGAACGGCCGCAGCGGCGCCGCTCCCCCGCCCGGAACCAGCACGACGAGCACCGCCAGCACAACCAACGCAACGGCGAGGACCAGCCCGACGTTCGTCCTTTTACCGGTATGTCCCGCCGAAGGACGAACGGTGCGATGCCCGGCACTGGCGAGCCGCCTCACCCGCGCCAAGCGGAAGCAGAACCAGACGAACGCCGCCAAGCCGAGGTAGGCGCCGATCAACCCAGTGGCGCCCAGGTGGACGTGCAGCTCAGCCCAGCTTGGCCGGGCGCACCAGGAGGCGACCTGGGCGACGTAGGCGAGGAGCAGGGCGTTCAAGCCGTTGAGCGGTGCGAGGGGCAGCCCTGGCAGTTGCGCCAGAGCTGCGCTGAGCATGCCCAGCCACATCGCCGGCGCCACGGCCGGCATCGCCAGCACGTTCGCCGCCAGCGTGGTCGTCGAGATCGTTTCGAAGTGGAAGGCGATCAGCGGTGCCGTCGCCAGCGTGGCGGCGACAGTGACCGCAATGCCCTCCGCCAGCGCCCGACGCCAGCGGCCCGGACCCAGCCGCGCGACGACCGCCCGGCGCAGCGGCGTCGCCAGCAGCAGGATTCCGAGCACGGCGGCAAAGCTCAACTGCCAGCCGACGTCGGCGGCGACGCCGGGATCGATCGCCAGCGTCACCACTGCCGCCAGGCCCAATGCATAGAGCCGTGAACTGCGTCGCCCACCCAACGTCGCCAAAACCCCCAGAGCGCCCATCACCCCCGCCCGCTGGATCGAGGGACCGGCGCCGGCCACCGGGACGTAGACGGCGATCAGCGCCAGGACCCAGAGCAGCCGCTCGCGCAGCGGGATGCTGAGCGCTCCCAGCAGCGGCATCGCCAGCAGCGCCAAAAGGGTGACGTTCTCACCAGAGACGGCAAGCAGATGACTCAGCCCAGAGCGGCGAAAGTTTTCCTGCGTCTGCTCGTCGATCCCTTCGTCCTCGCCGAGGACAAAGCCGCGGGCTAGTTCCGCCTCCCGCGACGGCATGCCCTGGCCGAGCCCAGCCGACGCCCGCTCGCGGATCTCGCCGCTGTGGACGAGCGCCAGCACAACGACGAGGGCGATCCCGGCCAGGACCGGCAGCGAGATTCGAGGAAAGCGCATCGCTTACGGCTGCAATCGCGCCCGCAGCGCCTCCATCGTCGCCGGCCCAATCCCCGGCACCTGGTCGAGCTGCTCGACAGAGGAGAGGCCGCCGTGTTCGTCGCGGAACTTGACGATGTCGCCGGCAGTGACCGGGCCGATTCCGTCAATTTCTTCGAGCTGCTCGACCGTCGCCGTCCCCAGGCTGATCGGACTGTCTTCGGTCGCTGCGGCCATACCGGCAGCTCCACCGCCCGGCAGCCGCTCCGGGACGACCACCTGCTGGCCGTCGGCAAGCCGCGCCGCCAAGTTGACGACTTCCAGTTCTGCCCGCGGCTCGGGACCGCCGGCGCGAATTACGGCGTCGTTGACCCGACTCCCGGTCGGCATCCGGTAGACGCCGGGCCGGCGCACCGCACCGGTTACATCGACGACCAGATCACCTTTCTGGCCGCTGATCGAGAAGCTCGTGCCGTGGAGGCCGCTTCCAGAGCCGGCCGCAAACGAAGCGTCAATGCCCGTCTCACCGTGGATAGCGCGCGCCCCGACCAGCAACAAGGCAACCGCGACAGCGCCATAAACGATTACCTGCGATCGGCTCAACTCCGGCATCGCCGCCGACGATGACCGGCCGAGACGCACGCGTGGCGCGCACAAAGAAAAAAGTGTGAGACGAGATTGCTTCTAAGTTGCGAACTTAGAATTCGTCGTCATCGTCGTACCCAGCCACCTCTGCGAGCTGATCGCTGTAGAGCTCGGCGGCGGCGACGGGTGGCGACTGGATCGAGACGCAGGCCAGCTCGGCGTCGCCGTCGTTGCCGATCGAGTGCTCGGTGGCGGGCGGGACGAGGATCAGATCGCCCTCGGCAACCTCCTGGGTGTCGCCGGCGACCGACATCGTGCCGCTACCGCGGACGACGACGTAGGCCTGCTCGGCCTCACCGGAGGAGTGCAGCGTCTGTTTCGCTCCGGCCGGCACCGTCACCCAGGTGACGGAGAGGTTGCGGGAGCCGAGTTCGCCCGCATCCATGAGGACGTGGGCCCGGAGGCGGTGCCATTCCTCAACCGCCGCGTCTTGCATTCGCCTGACCAGCATCGGCGGCTTTCTAGCAGAAGCGTCGGGCCCGACGAAGGGCCCTACGCCCCGGCAGGACTAGTACGGGAAGGAGTAGGTGACCGGTGAGAGTGCCCGCAAGAGGTGGGGCCAGAGGTAGACCTCGATCGTCGCCGCAACGATCAGGGTGGGGATCGCCAGTACGACGGTGATGAAGGTGGCGGCGAGCAACTGGTTCCACTCGCCGCGCCGGCTGGCGATCAGCCAGGCGGCGAGCGGGAGAAAGAGCGCGGTCAGCTCGGGGATCGCGTGCGGGAGGACGCTGAGGATCAATTCGAAGCGGGAGATGTGGAGCTGGTAGGCGAGGGTCGAACCCTGGAAGCCAAGGTAGAGAGCCTGGGTGCCGAGCGAGAACAGGGTCACGGCGCAGACGAAGAGGATCGCCAGCTCGCCGGCCTTGACGTGGATCCAACGCGATATGCCGGTGCGCTGGGCGGCGGCGATCGGCATCGAGGCGCCGGCGATGAAGCCGGCGATGCAGGCGGTCGCGTGAAGCGCCAGCACCAGCGAGTTGCGGTAAAGAATCGGCAACAGGTCGCTCGGCTCGGACGGCGAGGTGAGGCCGGGCAAGTGAATCGGGGTGATGTCCGGCGTCAGCATGCCGGCAACGACCCAGGTCGCACCGAGCAGCGCCAGGGCGATCGCGAAGCTGAGCGCCAGCCAGCCCCGCAGGACACGCCAGGGGCGATCGCTCCAGGCACCA
>JBQCCT010000117.1:0-3293 GCA_051961955.1 Solirubrobacterales bacterium | reverse complement strand
GGGGTCAACTTCGACGTGCTCGATCGCCGCGACCCAAATGTCTACGGCGGCCTCTCGCTGAGTGAGCTGGAGGCGAAGATCTCTGGCTGGGCGCGGGCGCTGGACCTGGAACCGATCTTCTTCCAGACCAACGCCGAGGGCGAGTTCTGCGAATACCTCCATCGCGCCGCCGACGGCCTTGCTGACCCGGCGATCGTCAACGCCGGCGCCTGGACCCACTACAGCCGCGCGATCGCCGACGCGCTGGAGCTGACCCGCCTGCCCGCGGTCGAGGTCCACCTCTCCGACGTCGAGGCGCGCGACGAGTGGCGAGCGCTCTCGGTCTTCGACGGCCTCGTCCTCGCCAAGATCGCCGGCAAGGGCGCCGACGGCTACCGCGAGGCGCTGGAGCTGCTGGCGCGCGAGCTGGGCGTGTCCTCCTGATGCGCGGCCGCGGCGAGCGCCTCGAGCGGCAGCTTGCCGAGCGCGAGCTCGACCGGATGCTGGTCACCGACCTCACCAATGTCCGCTACCTGACGGGCTTTACCGGCACCAACGGCGCCTGCGTCTGCGGTCCCGGCGTGCGCCTCTTCCTCACCGATTTCCGCTACACCGAGCGCGCCGAAGCCGAGGTCGAGGGCTGGGAGACGGTGACGATCGCCAACGACTGGACGGCGGGGATCGCCGAGCGCCTCGACGGCCGGGTCGGCTTCGAGGACGACCACGTGTCGGTGCGGCTACTGGAGAAACTGCAGGGGAAATTGGCCGAGGGCGTCGAGATGGTCGCCGCCGGCGGCGCGGTCGAGCGCCTGCGCCGGGTCAAGGACGAGAAGGAGCTGGCGGCGATCGCCGAGGCCTCGAAGCTGGCCGACGCGGTTTGGGGCTGGTCGCTGGAGCGCGGTCTCGCCGGGCGCGGCGAGCGCGAGGTCGCTCGCGCCGCCGAAGCGCGCATCCGCGAGCTCGGTGGTGACCCGTCGTTCCCGGCGATCGTCGCCGCCGGCCCCAACGGGGCGCTGCCCCACGCCGAGCCCGGCGAGCGCGAGATCGGCCGCGGTGAGCTGGTCGTCTTCGACATGGGCGCCCAGCTCGACGGCTACTGCTCCGATGGCACCCGCACCTTCGCCACCGGGGAGCCCGGGGAGGAGGCGCGTGTGGTCTACGGGGTCGTCCTCGCGGCGCAGCTGAAGTCGCTTGAGGTGATCAAGGCCGGGGTCAAAGGCGAGGACGTCGACGGCACCGCTCGTCGGGTCATCGGCGATGCTGGCCACGGCGACCACTTCGGCCATGGGCTTGGTCACGGCGTCGGGCTGGAGGTGCACGAGGCGCCGCGGCTGTCGCTGCGCTCCGATGACGTTCTCGCCGCTGGTGAAGTGGTCACGGTCGAGCCCGGGATCTACCTGCCGGGAAAGCTGGGAGTGCGAATCGAGGACCTGGTGGTCGTCACCGCCGACGGATTGCACAACCTCAGCACCCTGCCCAAGGACCTGCGGCTGGTCGACTGATCGCTATCGGTCAAATTCAAGCGAAGTTTTCCCCTGTGCCGATAGGGCGGCATGGGAAAGAAGAGGGAGAGCCTGGTCTCGATCCACGAGGAAGCCCGGCGCGAGCGCATGCTCGACATGGAGCAGCGGGTCCGCCGTTACCGACTCGCCTGCTTCGGCATCCTCGCTCTCGCTCTCGCAGTCGGCGGCGGTAGCTCGATTGGCTTCTGGTGGGTGCCCCTGCTCGTCACCGGGCTCGCCGGCTTTTGGATCGCCGATCGCTTCATGCGCAGCAGCTCCCACCCCGCTATTTGGATCGCGGGCGCCTGGGCGTCGCTGCCGGTCTTGCTTACTGCCGCCGTGCTCGTCACCGGCGGTGCGGCCAGCCCGGTCCTGGTCTGGTTTGCGCTGCCGGCGGCCACCGTCGGCTACCGCTTTGAGCCGCGCGGGATGGTCGTTGGGACCGCCTATGTGGTGGCGTTGTTCATCGCCGCCGCGGTTCTACCCGATCCCCACGGCGCCTGGGAGAACCGGCAGCTGCTGATCGCGATCGGGGCGCTGATCGTCAGCACCGTGATCCTCTCCGGCGCCCTGGTCGAGTCGGACCGCTCGCACCGCCGTCGCTCGACCCTCGACCCGCTCACCGGCCTCTTCAACCGCAACGCGCTGGAGCAGCGACTGGCGGAGCTGGACGGGCAGCCGTGCAGCCCCCAAGAGGGGCTCTCGCACGCTTTCCTCCTCTGCGATCTAGACCACTTCAAGCAGGTCAACGACCGCTTCGGCCATGCCGCCGGCGACGCCGTCCTCCAAGACGTTGCCTACACGATGAGGGCGGCCCTGCGAGCGGGCGACTCGATCTACCGGGTCGGCGGCGAGGAGATCCTGGTGATGCTGCCCGGCGCCACCCATGCGGATGCGATGGAGATCGCCGAGCGGTTGCGAGTGGCTGTCCGGGAGCGGGAACCGGTCGGTGTCAGCGTTTCGCTCAGCATTGGGGTTGCCGTCGCCGAGCCCGACGTGGTCAACACCGAGGACCTCCTCGCCCGCGCCGACGCGGCCCTCTACGCAGCCAAGGCCCGCGGCCGCGACCTCGTCTACGCCGACTGCGACGACGGCCTAGTTCCTCTCGCTGTGTAGAGGGGCGGCAGACGTCACAGGGTTCGACAGCTCTCAGCAAAATCGCAGCTGATTGTCGTACAGGCGCATTTCTGCGGATTCGGTGCTAGCTGTCCTGTGCTGCGTGTGGTGGGGGAGTCCGGTGGTCCTCTGAACGTTTGCGCCGCTGGCCCAACCCCAATCTCGGCAGGCTGGGAGCGATGCAGCCAGGTAGGCGAGTGAAGAGGACCACCGGACTCCCGTACCGACAAGCGGCGGCGTCGGGCGTCAGCGGCTGAGATCGATGTCTTTGCTGATGCGGGAGCCGAAGGCGGCGAGGAGTTCGATCGTTGCCTCGACGTCGCGCAGGTCGACCATCTCGACCGGCGAGTGCATGTAGCGGAGGGGGATCGAGACGAGGCCGGTGGGGATCCCGGAGCGGGAGATCTGGAGGACATCGGCGTCGGTGCTGGTGCCGCGACCGCTGGCGCTGATCGAGTAAGGGATCCCCTCTGCCTCGGCCGTCTCGACCAGCAGCTCGAAGACCTTGGGGGAGAGGGTGGAGCCGCGGCCGATCGCCGGGCCGGAGCCGAAGGGGTGAGAGCCGATCTCCTTCTCGTCGACCCCCGGCGCGTCGGTCGCATGGGTAACGTCGACGGCGATCGCGATGTCGGGGCGGACCTCGAAGGCGGCGGTGCGGGCGCCGAAGAGGCCGATCTCCTCCTGGACCGCGGCGAC
>JBQCCT010000116.1:0-3420 GCA_051961955.1 Solirubrobacterales bacterium | reverse complement strand
AGACGTTCTCGTCGGCCATCAATCCGATCCTACGAAATCTGCCAGCTGCCGTTCCACCTCGGCCTCGACGTCGAGCGGCTCGAGTCCCTGGCGCAGGCGGCGCTCGTTGCGGGCGACGACGAGCTGGCGCACCTCGGCCCGGAGCTCGGCGTCGATCGCGTCGGTGCCCCGCGGGCGCCCCGCGGCGGCGATCAGGCGCTCGGCCTCGGCCTCGACGTCGAGCGGCGCCTCGCCGCGCTGGCGCCGCCGCTCCGATTTCGCCTCCAGCATCTGCCGCACCTCGGCGGCCTGGATCGCCGGGTCGACCGGCTGGGCGACCCCGCCCGTGCCGCGCCCGCGCGGGCTCTCGTCGAGGATCGAGAAGGGCCCGCCGCCCATCGTCTCCCAGCCACCGCCGACGCGCTTCAGCAGCAGGCCGACCAGTGGCGCCAGCACGCCCGTGAAGACGAGCACCGCGAGGCCCTTCTGGAGGGCCGTGAGAGCCGTCGGAAGGTCCATCCGACAAGAGTAGAGAGCCTTTTCCGGCCCTTCGTTCGCTAACCTTGAGGGCCGGTTGACTGACCAGTCAATCGGTGGAACGCCTGGCTGCCGCCGGCGCTCCCGCAGACTTCCAAGAACCGCGAAGAAAAAGGAGCGCCGACCGGTGGTCGACTTCACCCTTACCGACGAGCAGAAAGACCTGCGCGAGCTGGCGCACAGCTTCGCTGAGAAAGAGATGCGCCGGGTCGCCTGGGAGTACGACAAAGACGGCACTTGGCCGCAGGACATCATCGACAAGGCCTGGGAGGTCGGGTTGATGAACACCCACATCCCCGAGGCCTATGGCGGTCCCGGCCTCGATTACCTCTCCGGCTGCATCATCGAGGAGGAGGTCGGTTGGGGCTGCTCCGGGATCGGCACCTCGCTGATGGCCAACGGCCTCGCCTCGGCGCCGATCACCCTCGGTGGCTCCGAGGAGACGAAGAAGAAGTACCTGGGGATGCTGACCGAAGGCCCCAAGCTCGCCTCCTTCGGCCTTACCGAGCCGGATGCCGGCTCCGACGTCTCCGGGATGAAGACCCGCGCGGTGAAGAAGGGCGACAAGTACGTCATCAACGGCTCCAAGTGCTTCATCACCAACGGCACCTACGCCGACTACTTCACGGTCTTCGCCAAGACCGACCCCGAGGCCGGCCACCGCGGCATCAGCGCCTTCGTCGTCGACGCCGACCTCCCTGGGGTCACCGTTGACAAGAAGGAGGACAAGATGGGACAGCGGGCTTCCAACACCGCGACCATCTCCTTCGACGAAGTCGAGATCCCGGCCGAGAACCTGCTGGCCGAGGAAAACAAGGGTTTCAAACTGGCGATGATGACCCTCGACCGCACCCGCCCGGGGGTCGCCGCGATGGCTACCGGCATCGCCCGCGCCGCCCTCGAGTACGCGACCGAGTACTCCAAAGAACGGGTTCAGTTCGGCGTCCCCATCGCGATGCACCAGGCGATCCAGTTCATGATCGCCGACATGGCGACCAAGGTCGAAGCCTCGCGCCTGCTGGTCTGGAACTCGGCCGTGCTGCTCGACCAGGGCATCCGCAACAGCCGCGTTTCCTCGATGGCCAAGCGCTTCGCTGCCGACTCGGCGATGGAGGTCACCACCGACGCCGTCCAGGTCTACGGCGGCTACGGCTTCATCAAGGAGTACCCGGTCGAGAAACTGATGCGCGACGCGAAGATCATGCAGCTCTACGAGGGCACCAGCCAGATCCAGCGTCTCGTCATCGCCAAAGAAGTTCTGCTCCCGCGCCAGGAAACGGCGGCTCCCGACCCCGCCGTGAAGGCGTCCGAGCAGAGTCAGTCCGAGCAGGCCGCCGCAACGGTCTAGCTCCCCCCAAACGCAAGCCGTTCCGCAAGCCGCCGGCCCTAGCGCCGGCGGCTTTTTTGCGCTCGGAGCGGGATCGAGGGACGAACAACAGGCTGGGTGGGGGGAGAGAAAGGGCGTGGTTGAGCTTAGGCCTCTTATGGAGGCCAAAACTCGACCACACCCACTTGCCGACTTGGCGTGTCGGCAGCACGGGGTGGTTTCGGTTGGTCAGTTGCATGCGCTCGGGTGGTCGAAGAGCTCGATTGAAAAAGCAGTGATAGGAGGACGCCTTCATCGCATCGATCGCAGCGTTTACGCGGTGGGTCACACCAACCTGTCATTGCATGGAGAGTGCTTGGCAGCGGTGCTGGCTTGTGGGCCGGGGGCGGTGCTGAGCCACCATTCGGCGGCGTGGCTTTGGGGGCTGGCGCGGTGGAGCCCGGAGCCGTTCCATGTGACCGGGCCGGTGGCACGGCGTCCGCGGATGCCAGTGCGCATCCATCGGGCGCGGCGATTGGAAGATGCGGACCGAGGCCTGATCGAGGAGATTCCGGTTACGGCTGTGCCTCGGTTGTTGCTTGACCTTGCGGCTTGCTTGAAGCCGAAGTCACTCGATCGCTTAGTCGAGCGGACGGAAGAGAAAGAGCTCTTCGATCTGCGTCGGGTCGAAGACTTGCTCGTACGGACGGTCGGGCATCACGGCCACGGGCGACTGCGCAAAACCATTGCGCTCTACAAGCCGACGAGCTTCACTCGCTCCGGCCTGGAGAGGCGCTTCCTGGAACTCTGCCTGGAGGCAGGCCTGCCGCAGCCGCATATGAACTACGTCGAGGCGGGGTTCGAGCTCGATGCTTATTGGCCGGAGTACCGGTTCGCGGTGGAACTCGACGTCTTCGAGACCCATGGCACCCGCGCCGCCTTCGAGCGCGACCGCATGCGCCAAGAGGACCTCCTCCTCGCCGGAATCGTGATTACTCGCGTCACCGGCCCCCGCTTGCAGCAAGAACCAGCTGAAGTGATCAGACGCGTCGCCCGTCTACTCAGCGAGCGGGGGCTTTATCGCGCTGCTTCGAGGCCTTCAGCCGTTTGATTTTGTCCAGCTCGACCTTGCGCAGGCGGATCTCGTCGGGGGTGATTTCAACGCACTCGTCCTCGCGGACGAACTCGAGCGAGGCTTCGAGCGAGAGCCGGACCGGCGGCGCCAGCCGCTCCAGCACATCGGCGCTGGCGGCGCGCATGTTGGTCTGCTGTTTGGCCTTGGTCGGGTTGACGTCGAGGTCCTCGGAGCGCGAGTTCTCGCCGACGATCATCCCTTCGTAGACCTCCTCGCCGGATCCGACGAAGAGTTTGCCGCGGTCCTGCAGGCTCATCAGCGAATAGCTCGCGGTCTGTCCGCGGCGGTCGGCCACCAGCGAGCCGCTCTGGCGCGTGCGCAGCTCGCCCGCCCACGGCTCCCAGCGATCGAAGACGTGGTGCATCAGCCCGCTGCCGCGGGTCACGGTGAGGAACTCAGTGCGGAAGCCGATCAGCCCGCGCGCCGGCACCAGGTACTCCATCCGCACCCAGCCGGTCGAGTG
>JBQCCT010000115.1:0-2890 GCA_051961955.1 Solirubrobacterales bacterium | reverse complement strand
GTCGGCGATCGCCGTGGCCTGCGGAACGCCGATCCCCAGCACGCCGCGCGTGGTGCAGGCGGCCCCGGGCCCGACGCCGACCAGGACGCCGACGGCGCCGGTGCGCATCAGGTGCAGGCCGGTCGAGTAGGAGGCGCAGCCGCCGACCACGGTCGGCACCGGCACCTCGGCGATGAACTCCTTCAGGTTGAGCGGCTCGACCGTGGTCGAGACGTGTTCGGCCGAGATCACCGTCCCCTGGATGACGAGGATGTCGAGGCCGGCCTCAACCGCCACCTCGTAGTGCTCGCGCACTTTCTGCGGCGGCAGCGAGCCGCAGACGACCGCCCCGCGGGCCTTGATCTCCTCCACCCGCCTGGCGATCAGATCCGCCTTCACCGGCTCGGCGTAGATCTGCTGCATCAGCCGCGTCGCTTCGTGCTTGGGCGCGGCGGCGATTGCCTCCAGCTTCTCCTCGGCGTTCTCGAAGCGGGACCAGATTCCCTCCAGGTTGAGCACCCCGAGGCCGCCCAGCTCATTGACGAGCACCGCCGTCTCGGGGCTGACCACCCCGTCCATCGCCGAAGCGACGAGCGGCAGTTCAAAACGGTAGGGACCGAGGGTCCAGCTGATGTCGATGTCGTCGGGGTCCCGCGTCCGGCGGGAAGGAACGATCGCGATGTCGTCGAATCCGTAAGCGCGGCGACCCTTCTTACCGCGGCCGATTTCGATTTCCAAGTTAGTCCTCCAAGGCTGCTGCTGGCGTTGATGGCGGTGAAACAGTCAGCCTACACTTCGGCGGGGACCTCCAAGTCGTGGACGGAGACCTCGCCCAGCAGCCGCTCCACCTGGTTGCGGTCGACGGTGCCGGCGCCGAAGTGCTGGGTCGACTCCGCGCCGCAGGCGACGCCGTAGGCGAGGCAGTCCTCGGGCGAGCGGCCGTCATAGCGGGCGGCAACATAGCCGGCGAGGAAGGCGTCGCCCGAACCGACCGTGGAGACCGGGTCGAGCGACTCGGTGTGGACCTCCAGCAGGCGGCGCGAAGCGTTCTCCCCGACCGCAGCGACGCAACCGTCGGGACGGGTGATTGCCGCCTCGCTCGCCCCCAACCGGACCAGCTCCAGCAGACCCTGGGAAAGGTCGGCTTTGTCGGCGAACTCCTGCCCGACCAGCTCCTCGGCCTCGCGCTCATTCGGGGTGACCATCGAAGCGCCGGCGCGGAGGCCCTCCAGCATCGCCTCGCCCTCGGCATCGAGGACAACCGGAACACCGCGACGGGCAAGGTCGGCGACCAGGCGCGCGTAGAGGTCGTCGCCGGCGCCGGGTGGTACCGAGCCGGCGAGGACGCAGAGCTTGGCGCCACCGGCCAGGTAGCCGATGCGCTCAAACAGGCGCTTCACCTCCTCCGGGCTGACGGCGGGACCGCGCTCGTTGATCTCGGTTTGCTCGCCCGAGGTCGGGTCGATCACCGCCAGGTTGATCCGGGTCTCGGCGGCGATCTCGATGAAGTCGGTCAGCACCGATTCGTCCTTCAGCTGTTCCAGCACCCGGGTTCCGGTGGGGCCACCGACGAAGCCGGAAGCGATCGCCGGCCGCCCCAGCAGGGTGAGGGCGCGGGCGACGTTGATGCCCTTGCCGCCGGCGACGGTGCGGCTCTCGACCGCACGGTGGCGGCGGCCGAGACGGAAGTTGGGCACGGCGACGGTGCGGTCGATCGCCGCATTCAGGGTCACCGTCAGAATCACTTTTCCCTCACCCGATCTCGCTCCTCGCTCGCTTCCGGCGAGCGGTCCGCCGCCAGAGAAATACCCCGGCCATGAGTATCACGAACGCCAACCCCGCGATAGGGATCAAGTTGTCGTCAACGAAGCCGCGGGCGCGGTCGAAAGCGCTTGCCTTGGGCACGGACCGACCGGCGCGAAGGGTGATGGTTCCGGCTTCGCGTCCCTCGACGAAAACGGTCGCTTTCCCCAGCTTCTGGCCACGCCGCAGCGGGCCTTCGACCTGCGTTGGAGCGTGTACCCGGACCTCGAGGTGCTGGCCGCGCCTCAGGCCGACCGAGAGCGCTTTTTCCGCTCGTAGCGGCAAATTCCCGCCGGAGTAGCGAATTTCCGGGTCGGCGAGGTCCTGCCCGGCACGGATCGGCAGCTTGTGTCGGTACTGAGAGAAGCCCCATTCGAGCAGTGCGAGGTTGCCGTCGAAGCGTTCTTCGTCGGTCCAGGCGCCGACCACGACCGAAATCAGGCTGACCCCGTAGCGCTGGCCGGAGCCGACCAGAACGTAGAGAGCGCCGAAGGTGTGGCCGGTCTTCACCCCGGTCACCCAAGGCGCCATTTCCAGCAGCTCGTTGATCGACTCGATCCGCCGCCGCGGGTGGACGCTGCGCAGAACGGCGCTACGAGAGTTGGCGATCTTGGCGAAGGCCGGCTCGCGCAGCAGGCGCTGGGTCAGGGTCATCAGGTCGCCGGCCGAGGAGTAGTTGCCCTTCTGGTCGAGGCCGACCGGGTTGGCGTAGTGGGTGTGGGAGAGCCCAAGCGCCGCCGCGTAGCGGTTCATCTGGGCGACAAAGCGCTTTTCCGAGCCGGCGGCGTCGACCGCCAGGGTGTGGGCGGCGTCGTTGCCGCTGCGCAGGATCAGGCCGTAGAGGAGGTCGCGGACGCTGATCCGCTGCCCCGTCCGCAGTCCCATCAGCGACTCGCCGTATTCGGGTTCGTACGGCTGGGCGCGAACGATCTTGTCCAGCGGCAGGTCTTTGATCGCCACGTAGGCGGTCATCAGCTTGGTCGTGCTGGCGATCGGCAGCGGTTTCTCGAGTGCGTGGGAGGCGATGACTTCGCCGCTGCGGGCGTCGATCAATCCCCAGGCGCGCGCCTGCAGCTGCGGCGACCCCTGTCCCCCCGGAGCCTGCTTC
>JBQCCT010000114.1:0-6786 GCA_051961955.1 Solirubrobacterales bacterium | reverse complement strand
CTCTTCGGCGAGCCCAACGTCGCCAACGCGATGGCCGCCGCCGCGGCGGCGCTCGCGATGGGGCTCGACCGCGAGGCAGTGCGCGAGGGCCTGCGCAGCTTCGCCGGCGTCCCGCACCGGCTGGAGCTGGTCGCGGAGATCGGTGGCGTCCGCTTCGTCAACGACTCGAAGGCGACCAACGTCGCCTCGGCCACGGTCGGCATTGGCGCCTTCGACGGCGGCGTCCACGCAATCCTCGGCGGCAGCGAGAAGGAGGAGCCCTTCGCGCCGCTGGTCGAGCCGATCCGCGAGGGCGCCCGCGCCTGCTACCTGATCGGCGCCACCAGCGAGCGGATGGCGCGCGAGCTGGCGCCGGTGGCTGAGGCGGGGATCGAGTTACACCGTTGCGCGGACCTCGATGATGCCGTTAATCGCGCCGCCGCTGTGGCCCAGCCCGGCGAGGTCGTCCTGCTCTCGCCCGCCTGCGCCAGCTTTGATGCCTTCGAGAACTTCGAAGCGCGCGGCGACCGCTTCCGCGAGATCGTCCGGGAGCTGGAGCGATGAGCGCCGCTTCGCTGCCGCTCGGTCGCGGCAGAGCCGCGAAGAAGAGCAGCGCCAAGCGGCGGGCGAAGAAGCGCTCGCGTCCGCTCCCTGCCGAGTACAACATGCTGTTGACCGCGACCCTCTGCCTGCTGGCTCTGGGCGCGGTGATGGTCTTTTCCGCCAGCTCGACCACGAAAGTCCTGGCGGAAGGTGGCCTCTCCGAAAGCGCCTACTACCTGAAGCGCACGCTGATCTTCGGCGCGATCGCGCTGGTGATCATGCACGTGACCGCGCGCGTCGACTTAAAGCGGATTCGCGAGCTGACGCCGCTCCTCCTCGGCGGCTCCGTCTTCCTCCTTATCGCCGTGCTCGGCGCCGGCAGCGAAGTCAACGGCGCCACCCGTTGGATCGGCGGCGGCTCGCTGCAGATCCAGCCCTCCGAGCTGGCCAAGGTGGCGCTGATTCTTTACGGGGCCGACATGCTGGCGCGCAAGCCGAAGCGGGCGCGCACCCTGACGGGCCTCAAGCCCTACCTGCTGGTGGTCGCCGGCTGCTGCGGGCTGATCATGCTTGAGCCCGACATGGGGACGACGATGGTGATCGTCTTCGCGATCGCCGCAACCCTCGTCGCCGCGGGCGCCCGGCCGGCTGACCTGGGCAAGATCGCGCTGGTGATCGCCGGCCTGGCGCTGGTCGCGGCTGTCGTCGAGCCCTACCGGATGGCGCGCCTGACCGGCTTCCTGCACCCAACCGCCGACCCGTCGGGCGCCGGCTTTCAGGCGGCGCAGGCGAAGATCGCCCTTGGCTCCGGCGGCTTCTTCGGCGTCGGAATTGGCAACGGCGTCTCCAAGGCCTTTTACCTGCCCGAGGCCCACACCGACATGATCACCGCCGTGATCGGCGAAGAGCTGGGGATGGCTGGGATCGTCGCCATCGTCGGGATGTTCGGAATGTTCGGCTACGCCGGGCTCAAAGTCGCGCAGAAAGCGAAGGACAACTACTCGAAGCTGCTGGTCGCGGGGCTGACCTCGCTGGTGCTGGTACAGGCGACGATCAACCTCTTCGCGGTGATGGGGCTGGCGCCGCTGACCGGCGTGCCACTGCCCTTCGTCTCCTACGGCAACAGCAGTCTGATGGCGACGCTGTTCGCGGTCGGCCTGATCCTCAACGTCGCCCGCGGCGGCCGCGCCGGGGCGGCGCGCGCTTCGACGCCCACCGGCGCTGGCAAACTGCGCGTCGTCCAAGGCGGGCGTGCGCCCGCGCGCGAAAGGAGCAGATCGAGCGGTGCCAGGAAAGCCAAGAGTGGTGGTGGCGGCGGGGGGAACCGCGGGGCACGTCGTACCCGCCATGGCGGTCGCCGACGAGCTTCGGGCTAGCGGCGCCGAGGTCAGCTTCCTCGGCACGCGCGAGCGGATCGAGGCCGAGCTGGTGCCGGCCGCAGGCTACGAGATCGACTTCGTCAAGGTGCGCGGGATCGATCGGCGCAACCCGCTGCGGGCGGCGCGGGCCGGAGCCGAGGCGTTGGCGGCGGTCGGCGCTGCGCGCACGGTGGTGCGGCGGCGGCAGGCCGACGGGGTGATGGGCGGCGGCGGGTTCGTCGCCGGGCCGGCCGGGCTGGCGGCGACGCTGACGCGGACCCCGCTGGTGCTGACCGAGGCCGACAGCCACCTCGGGCTGGCCAACCGGCTGCTGGCCGGGCGAGCGCGGCGCGTCTGCCTCGCCTTCCCGATCGCGGGCCGGGACGGGGAGCCCTACCTGGTGACGGGACGGCCGGTGCCACGAGCGGTGCTGGAAGGTGACCGGGTGGCGGCGCGGGCCCGGTTCGGGATCGATCCGGAGGCGCGCTGTCTGCTCGTGGTCGGCGGCAGCCAGGGCGCACGCTCGATCAACGTCGCCGCGATCGAGGCGTTTGCCGAGAAAACGAGCGCAGTTGTTCCCGGTATGCGGGAACAACTGCGCTCACGCGACTTCCACGTTGTCCACATCGCCGGCAAGCGCGACTTCCCGGAGCTGGAGGCGAGGCTCGCCGCCGCTCCGCATGCCGAGAACTACACCCTGCTGGAGTACGAGCCGAACCTCGGCGACGCGCTTGCCGCCGCCGACCTGGTGCTGGGGCGCTCCGGCGGCTCGATCTTCGAGGTCGTCGCTACTGGCCGGCCGGCGATCCTGGTCCCGTATCCGTTCGCCACCGCCGACCACCAACGCGCCAACGCCGAGTGGATGCGCGCCGGTGGCGCGGCGACGGTGATCCCGGACGTGGAGCTGAACGCGGAGCGCCTGGCCACCGAGGTGAAGGCGGTGCTCGACGACAGCTTCCGCCTGGAGCAGATGGCCACCGCGGCGCACGCCCTGGCCAAGCCCGACGCCGCCCGCCGCATCGCCGACGAGGTCCTAGGGGCCGCCGAGTCCGCGTCAACCCTTGTACTACAAGGACTGACGCGGACTCGCGGGAGGGAGGCGCACGTGAGATGGGCTGAGCGGCGGCTGCACTTCATCGGGATCGGCGGCGCGGGGATGAGTGGCTTGGCCCTGGTTTGCGCCCGGCTCGGGGCGGCGGTTACCGGCAGCGACCGCAGCGACTCCTCTTATATGGAGCGCCTGCGGGCGGCGGGCCTCGACCCAGCGGTCGGCCACGACGCTGCCAACCTGCCGGAGGGGGTCGAGGTGGTGGTCTCGACCGCGATCGGCGAGGACAACCCGGAGCTGGCCCTTGCCCGCGAACGCGGGATCGAGCCGATCCACCGCGGGGCGCTGCTCGCCGAGCTCTGTGCCGAGAAGCGCTTGATCGCAATCGCCGGCACCCACGGCAAGACGACCACCACCGCCATGGCGGCCTGGGCGCTGCGGGCGCTCGGCGCCGACCCGGCCTTCTTCATCGGCGGCGAGGTGCCGGGGCTCGGGCCCGACGGGGCCACCGCCAACGCCGGCTGGGGCGAGGGCGATTGGGTGGTCGCCGAGGCCGACGAGAGCGACGCCAGCTTCCTGCGCCTGCGGCCGGAGGTAGCGGTCGTCACCAACGTCGAGATGGACCACCACTCCCGCTGGGGATCGCTGGCCGAGCTGCACGAGGCCTTCGCCGCCTTCGCCGGTCCCGCCCGGGGGCTGGTGACGCCGGCGGACGAAGAGATGTCCTGGCTTGACGGGCGCGGGGACGAGGGAGCTCACTTCGATGCTTCGACGCCGGGACCGGCCGAGCTGCCGCTGGCGGTACCCGGCCGACACAACCTCCGCAACGCCCGCGCCGCTCTCGCGGCGCTGCAACTGGCCGGCTTCGACCTCACCGCGGCGGCGGAGGGGCTGGCCAGCTTCCCCGGTGTCCACCGCCGGTTGGAGCGCAAAGGGTCGCGGGGACCGGTCCATATATATGACGACTACGCCCACCACCCGACCGAGGTCCGCGCCGCCCTCGCTGCGCTGCGCGAACAGGACCCGAGCCGCCTCGTCGCCGTCTTCCAGCCGCACCTCTACTCGCGGACGAAGGCGCTGGCCGATGAGTTCGGCGCTGCCCTCGCCCTCGCCGACGAGGCGATTGTGCTCGACATCTACCCCGCGCGCGAGGAGCCGGTTGGTGACCTGGCGGGGGTCAGCGGCCTGCAGGTCGCCCAGGCCGCGGCCGAGCGGATGGGGGGGCGGCCAGTCTGGTGGCTGCCGCGGCTCGAGCTGGCGCAGCAGGCCGTCGCCGACCTCCTGGATCGCACCCAGGAGGTCGCCGGTTCGAACACGATCCTGGTCACGATCGGCGCCGGCGACGTCTTCAAGCTGGGCGAGGCCCTGGCTACGGAGGGCGCCGCATGACGCTGACGGGACGAAAACGGTCCCATATAGACCGAAATCGGCCCGTCGGCGGGGAGATTCTCCTATGAGCGCGCCGCCCAAGGGTGTGCAACGGGACTTTCCGCTGGCGCGGTTGACCACCGTCCGTACCGGCGGTGCCGCCGACTTCTTTGCCCGGCCCGGCGATGAGGCCCTCCTGGTCGCCGCCCTGCGCTGGGCGGACGAAGAAGGTCTGCCGGTGGGGGTGATCGGCTCCGGCTCGAATCTGCTGATCGCCGACGACGGTTTCCACGGCCTCGCGATCAAGCTCAACGGCGAGCTGGCCGAGATCGATCGCGAAGGTGAGCGCGTGGTCTGCGGCGGGGGCTACCGCTTCCCCTTGGCGGCGGCAAAAACTGCCGGCTGGGGGCTCTCGGGGCTGGAATTTGGTGTGAACATCCCAGGGACTACCGGCGGCGCGGTGCGGATGAACGCCAACGCCTACGGCGGCCAGTTGGCGCGGGTGCTGGAGTGGGTCGACGTCTGCACCGCAGCCGGCAGCGACCGCCGCACGCCCGACCGGCTCGGCTTCACCTACCGACACTCGAATCTGCGGCCCGGCGAAATCGTCGCCCGCGCTTCATTCCACCTTCAGCCTGCCGATCCTGAGCAGATCCGCGTGACCCTCGCCGAGCTGCGTGCCCGCCGCCGCGAGGCCCAGCCCTCCGGGATCAAGACCTTCGGCTCGACCTTCAAGAACCCCGAAGATGAGAAAGCCCAGGGACGCTCCGCCGGCCAGCTGCTGGAGGCGTCCGGCTGCCGCGGGCTGCGCCACGGGGGCGCCCGCTTCTCCGAGAAGCACGCCAATTTCGTCGAGAACGACCGGGGTGCGACCACCGCCGACGTGCTGGCGCTGATGGCGGAAGGGAGGCGCCGGGTCCACGAGCGCTTCGGCGTCGAGCTGGAGCCGGAGGTGCAGGTGCTGGGCGAGGTCGAGTGGCCGGACGGGTGGGCGCTGTGAAAACCCGGCTCGCACTGGCGGTGGTTGCTGTGCTCGTCGCGGCTGTTGCCGTCTATTGGCTCTTCGTTCGCGAAGGGAGCGCCGAACCAACGGTGATGGTGCCGCGGCTGGCGGCGCAGATCGGCGAAGGATCAGACGCAGTTGGGGTTACCGGCAACGGCGCGATCAACCGTTGGCTCCCGCTGCCGGAAGAAACGTCGCTGCCGCGATTGCCGCTAGAAGAACCGCCGAAGGACGGTCACCTCCGCGGGCCGGCGCTCGAACAGGTGAAGGTGCTCGCCGCCATCCCCGACGAACTGCGCCCCTATGTCGCGAGCAGCTTTTTCGGCGAAAACGGGGTGGACGTCGAACTCACCACGGGAATCGAACTGCGCTTCGGCGACGCCTCCCAGGCCGCGCGCAAGTGGCGCGCGGCAGCGGCCATCCTGGCCGATCCCTCGATAACCGCTCTCGATTATGTAGACCTGCATGCACCCAGCCGGCCCTCTTACTCAGGCTCGGAACACGAACTTCCGCCTGTGCCTTGAGGCCGGAGGTTGAGGCTGCAAACCGCTCTGCCAAGCGGTTCTGAAAAGCCTAAAGTAGAGGATGAGAGTAGGCAAACCCTCAACCCAGGGTTGAGAAACGTGGCTTGCAGGATGCCTGCCGAGGGTTTGACAGATCCCCTGGAATGCCCTACGTTGAGCGCAATTTCCGTGCTTGCGGGAGCGACCCCAACCCTAGAGCGTTGCTGAAGGCTCGGACGGAACCAAGGCTCAACTCAACTGAAAGCTTTCAAACGGCGCCAGGGAAACCGGGCGCGCTGGAGAAAATCGGGAGATGGAATCCACTTACCTCGCGGTCATCAAGGTCGTCGGCGCCGGCGGCGGCGGTACCAACGCGGTCAGCCGCATGATCGACGCCGGCATTCGCGGCGTCGAGTTCGTCGCCGTCAACACGGATGCGCAGGCGCTGCAGGCCTGCGACGCCGACATCAAGCTCTCGATCGGCCAGGAGCTGACCCGCGGCCTCGGTGCCGGCGGCAACCCTGAGGTCGGCGCCGGCGCGGCGGCCGAGAGCCGCGACGAGATCAAGGAGGCGCTGAAGGGCGCCGACATGGTCTTCGTCACCGCGGGCGAGGGCGGCGGCACCGGCACCGGTTCGGCGCCGGTCATCGCCGAGATCGCCAAGGAAGAGATCGGCGCCCTCACCGTCGGCGCCGTGACCAAGCCGTTCGAGTTCGAGGGCAAACGGCGGATGCAGCAGGCGCTCGAGGGGATCGAGAAACTGCGCAACAACGTCGACACCCTGATCATCGTCCCGAACGAGAAGCTGCTGCAGGCGGTCGAGCGGCGGACCAGCGTGCTCGAGGCCTTCCGCCAGGCGGACGACATCCTCCGCCAGGGCGTCCAGGGCATCACCGACCTGATCACCATCCCCGGCCTGATCAACCTCGACTTCGCCGACGTGCGGACGATCATGCGCGACGCCGGCTCGGCCCTGATGGGCGT
>JBQCCT010000113.1:0-2946 GCA_051961955.1 Solirubrobacterales bacterium | reverse complement strand
GGCGCCTGCGTCTCCCCCCACAGCGAACGCTGGTCGCAGCGGACGCTGGTCGGGGGCGAGGAGGTTGGGGAGGCGGCCTGGGCGAAGGCGGTCGAGCAGGTCGCCCGCGCAGCAGAGAGCGTCGACCGCAGCCTCGAGGAGGGCGATGCGGTGACGCAGTTCGAGGCGGCGACCGCGGCGAGCTTCGTCGCCCTCGCGAACGCGCGGGTCGAGGTCGCCGTGGTCGAGGCCGGGCTCGGCGGTCGCCTCGACGCCACCAACACGATCCCCTCCAAGGTCACCGTCCTCACCTCGATCGGCCTCGACCACACCGAGTGGCTGGGGGAGACCGAGGTTGAGATCGCGGCCGAGAAGCTGGCCGTGCTGCGCGACCAGACGACGCTGGCGCTGGGCGGCGTCTCGCCTGAGGTGGAGGCGCTGGCCGAGGAGACGGCGCGCGAGCGCGGCGCGCGGCTCGTGCGGGCGCCCGCCGATCCCGGCTCCGAGGTGCGCCTACGGGCGCCAGGCGAGTTCCAGCGCCGCAACTTCGCGCTCGCCTGTGCCGCGGCGGAGGCCTTTCTCGGCCGACCCCTCGACCGCGACCTGGTGGTGCGGGTGGCCGGGGAGGTCACAGTCCCGGGCCGGCTGGAGCTGATCGCCGGGGACCCGCCGACCTATGTTGACGCCGCCCACAACCCCGCCGGCGCCGCGGCATTGGCCGAATCGCTGCCGGCGGTCGCGGGCGGAAAGCCGGTGATCGCCTGCCTGGCGATCCTCGCCGACAAGGACGCGGCTGCGATGATTGGGGCGCTGGCGCCGGTCCTGGAGCGCGCCGTCTGCACCGAGCTGCCAGTGGCGGCGCTGGAAGGCCACGGCCGTCCCGGCGCCCGTTCACGGCCCGCGGCGGAGCTCGCCGTCGCCTGCGAGCGGATCGCACTCCTCGCCGAGGCCGAGGCGGATTTCGACGCCGCCCTGCGCCGCGCCCGTGCGCTTGCGGAGTCCCCCGGCGCGGCGGTTCTCATCGCCGGCTCCCACTATGCGATCGCACCCGCCCGAGCCCTGCTGGTCGATGGGCCTAAAACACGCCTATATGGAGGGAAATAGGCCCATCGCCCTTCTGTGCGAGGATTCTCCCTATGGATCGACCCCGTAGTGCCGGTTCCGAACTGCTTTCAATGATGGGGCTGGTCGCCGCCGTGGTGGCGATCGTGATCCTCTTCTTCTTCGGCGTCGGTTACCTGTTTGGAAGGCTCTTCCTCTGAGAACAGGGTTATCGTCGGCGACGGCGAAGTACACTGCCGCTCCCCTGGGCGCCCCATCCCAGCACTCCTGCTTTCCTGACCTATGTCCCTAGCGATCTTCGGCATCAGCAACAACGGCCTCAACTTGGTCGCGACCCTGTTCCTGTTGATGCTGGTCGTGCTCTGGTTGGCGCTGATCGTCTACACCTACCTCGACGCGCGCCGGCGCATCTCCGACTCATTCCTAATCGCTTGCGCGACGGTTGCGTCGTTCTTCCCATTCATCGGCACCGCCGTCTACGCCATCGTGCGGCCGCCGGAGTATCTGGAGGACGCGCACGAGCGCGAGCTGGAGATCAAAGCGGCCGAGCTGCGGGTGCGACAACTGCGCGAGCAGACCTGCCCCAACTGCGAATACCCGGTCGAGAAAAACTATTTGCGCTGCCCCAACTGCCAGCGCCGGCTCAAGGACCCTTGCCCCACCTGCGGCAAACCGGTCGACCCTCGCTGGGGCCTCTGCCCTTACTGCGAGACGAGCCTCGGTGGCGGCGGCGAGCGGCCGCGCCGCAAAAAACGCAGAGATCCCGAAGAGCGCCCGGCGCCGAAACGCCAATCGCAGGGGCCGCCGCGGCGGAAAAAGGCACCGCCTGAGGCCCAGGAAGAAGGGGCGCCACCCACCCAAGAGCAAAGGAGCCCCAACCGTGAGCCGGACCCTGATCCTCGTCAAGCCTGACGCCTTCGAGCGCGCCCTCACCGGTGAAGTGATCGCCCGCTTCGAGCGCAAGGGGCTGCGGATCACTGCCCTGAAGTCGATGCAGGCCGATGAATCGATCGCCAACCAGCACTACGCCGAGCACACGGACAAGCCTTTTTTCGGCGAGCTCGTCTCCTTCATCACCGGCGGCACCTTGGTAGCGATGGTCCTTGAGGGGCCGGAAGCGGTGACGGCGGCTCGGCAACTGATCGGCGCAACCAACCCGGTCGAGGCTGCGCCTGGCTCGATCCGTGGGGACTTCGCCCTCGAGGTCACCTTCAACATGGTCCACGGCTCCGACTCAGACGAGTCGGCCGAGCGCGAGATCGGCATCTGGTTCCCCGAGCTCTCCTGACGGGCTGTCTCTGAAGCTGGTCCTCGCATCCGGGTCCCCGCAGCGGCGGGAGATCCTGCAGAAGCTTGGTATCGAGTTCGAGGTCGTCGTGCCCGGGGTCGAGGAGCTGACCGCGGGCGACCCCGAGCACCTCGTGGTTGAGAACGCGCGGCGCAAGGCCGAGGCGGTTCAAGCGGACGGGCTGGTGATCGCCTGCGACACCGACGTGGTGCTCGACGGCGAGGTGCTGGGCAAGCCGACCGACGCCGCCGAGGCGCGGGAATACCTCGACCGCATGTCGGGGCGCCCGCACACGGTGATGAGCGGCTTGGTGGTTCTCGACTGCAATTCGTCTCCGCATACCGGAGGCAATTTGCAGTCGGGCCTCGAAAGGACGACTGTCGTCTTCAAGGAGCTGACCGACGCCGAAAAGCAGCGCTACGTCGATTTCGGCGAGTGGCAGGGCCGCTCGGGCGGCTATGCGATCCAGACGCTCGGCTCCACCCTGGTCGAGCGGCTCGAGGGCAGCGTCTCCAATGTCGTCGGCCTCCCGGTCGGGCTGCTGGCCCAGCTGGCGCCGCAGCTGATTTCTCGCTAGGAGCGGCTTTTAAGAACCGATAGGTTGGGTTTGGAATCAT
>JBQCCT010000112.1:0-4385 GCA_051961955.1 Solirubrobacterales bacterium | reverse complement strand
CGCGGTCGCGATGCCGTGGCTGACGTTCACGCTGGCGGAGTCCGTCCCGCCCGGCGGCGACCTGACCGAGCCGGCGACCGGGGCGATGCGGACGGCGCTGAAGCTGTTCCCACCGGCCAAGCGCGCGACCAAGGTGGCGCTGAACCAGCTGGGGCTGCCGCCGGAGCTGCTCACCTATGTCGACTATCCGACCACCTTCGACTCGACCCAGACGCAGCGGGCGCTGAAGGAGTCGGGCATCGAGGTGCCGCCGCTGGAGAGCTACGCGGCGCGGGTCTGGGACTACTGGGAGCGCAACCTCGACCCCGACCTCTTCCAGGACCGCTCGCTCTCGGCGGCGGTACGGGGGAAAGTGGTGCTGATCACCGGCGCCTCCTCCGGGATCGGCAAGGCGACCGCGGTGAAGGTCGCCGACGCCGGGGCGACGGTGCTGCTGGTCGCCCGCTCGCTCGACAAGCTGGAGGAGACGAAAGAGGAGATCGTCTCCGCCGGGGGCACCGCACACATCCACCAGTGCGACCTCTCCGACATCGACGACATCGAGCGGATGGCCGAGGAGGTGCTCGCCTATCACGGGCACGTCGACATCCTCGTCAACAACGCCGGCCGCTCGATCCGCCGCTCGATCTCGCTCTCCTACGACCGCTATCACGACTTCGAGCGCACGATCCAGCTCAACTACCTGGGCGCGGTGCGGCTGATCCTGGCGCTGCTGCCGGCGATGCGGGGGCGCAAGCAGGGCCACATCATCAACATCAGCTCGATCGGGACCCAGACCAACCCGCCGCGCTTCTCCGCCTACGTGGCCTCGAAGGCGGCGCTGGATGCGTTCGGGCGGGTGATCGCCTCCGAGGTGATCGATGACAACGTCCACATCACCACCGTCCACATGCCGCTGGTGCGGACGCCGATGATCGCGCCGACGCGGATGTACGACATGTTCCCGGCGATCACGCCAGAGGAGGCGGCGGAGATGATCGCCAAGGCGATGATCAACCGGCCGAAGAAGGTGGCGACCCGTCTCGGCCAGTTCGGCGAGCTGATGTACGCGGTCGCGCCAAAAGCCAGCGACTCGATCCTCAACACCGCCTACAAGCTCTTCCCCGACTCGCAGGCGGCGAAGGGGAAGAAAGACGAGGCGCGCGACAAACCGCCCTCAACCGAGGCGGTCGCCTTCGCTCATCTGATGAAAGGCGTCCACTGGTAGTAGGACCGGCCGTGTCGGCGCGGCGGGTCCTGTCGCCGATTTTGGGCCCACCGCCCCTCTCGGGGTGGTCCCCCCAAATCGGCGCCACCCGCCGCGAGGAGCGGTCCCGGCGGACGCGTTCCGCAGGGAGCGCGATAGCTCCCGGCGCGGCCCTACTTGATCTGTGCCGCCCCCGCGGCCGCCCGCCTGCGCGCCGACCGCCCCCGCCGGCGAAATTCATTCCGTGGTTCCTTAGGCACGTATACGGTGCGAAAGGAACCACGGGATCGAACTCGGCGTTGAAGGGCCCATCGCGTGGTTCGAAACGCACGCTATGGGTGCGAAAGGAACCACGGGATTCCGTGTAGCTTGGTCCCGATGGCGGAGCGGCGGCTCAAGCATTGGGGCTGGGGGTATGAGGATCAGGCGCCTTCGGCGACGCAGCTGCGGGAGGCGGCGGAAGGGATTCGGGGGCGGTTTGGGTTTGGCGGTGAGGTGGAGAGGCCGGTGCCGCTGGAGAAGGTCGAGTTGCGGAAGGCGCGGCTGAAGCGGCCTGGCGGGTTTGGGGGCCTGTTCTCCGATGGGCACTACGAGCGGGTGTCGCATGCCCTAGGGAAGGCCTACCGAGATGTGGTGCGGGGGTTCTACGGGAAGTTCGAGCACCCGCCTGACCTGGTCGCTTTCCCAAAGGACGACTCCGAGATCGAGGCGGTGCTGAGCTGGGCGGAGGCCGAGGGGGCGGCGGTGATCCCGTTTGGCGGCGGCACCAGTGTGGTCGGCGGGGTGGAGCCGCGGCTGGGGGAGCGGCCGGTGGTCTCGCTGGACCTGCGGCGGCTGGACCGGGTGCTGGAAGTCGATCCCAGCTCGCTGGCGGCGCGGATCCAGGCGGGGGCGACCGGCCCGGGTTTGGAGGACCAGCTGCGCGAGCACGGTCTTACCCTGCGCCACTTCCCGCAGTCCTTCGAGTACTCGACCCTCGGCGGCTGGATCGCGACCCGCGCCGGCGGCCACTTCGCCACTCTGGAGACCCACGTCGACGACCTGGTCGAGTCGGTGCGGGCGATCACCCCGCGCGGCACCTGGGAAAGCCGGCGGCTGCCCGGCTCGGGTGCGGGCCCTTCGCCTGACCGGATGTTGATCGGCTCCGAGGGCATCCTCGGCGTCATCGCCGAGGCCTGGGTGCGGGTGCGCCCGCGGCCGCAGTTCAAGGCCTCGGTCGGCGTGCGCTTCGACGACTTCCTCAAGGCGACCGCCGCCATCCGCGAGATCGCCCAGTCGGGCCTCTATCCCTCCAACTGCCGCCTCCTCGACGCCGACGAGGCCGGCCTGACCGGCGCCGGCGACGGCAGCTCCCACCTCCTGCTCCTCGGCTTCGAGTCCGCCCACCACCCGGTAGACACCCCGATGCACGCGGCCGTCGAGATAGCCCAAGCGAGCGGTGGCTCCCCCGGCGCCCCCCGCACCACCGCGCCGACGGGCCTAAAACGGTCCTATATAGAGCGGAATCGGCCCGTCGACGGAGAGGAGGACGGGGCGGTGGATACTTGGCGCGGGGCGTGTTTGTTGGCGCCGTACCTGCGGGATACGTTCGTCGCCTGCGGGGTCCTCTCCGAGACCTTCGAGACGGCGATCACGTGGGACCGCTTCGAGGAGTTTCACGCGACGGTGATGGAGACCGCCCGGCGCGCGGTCTCCGAGGTGAGCGGCGTCCCCGCCGACGGACCCGGCTCACCCCGCGTCAGCTGCCGCTTCACCCACGTCTATCCCGACGGCGTCGCGCCCTACTTCACCATCCTCGCCCCGGCGATCCGCGGCGGCGAGGTCGAGCAGTGGGACGAGGTCAAGTCCGCCGTCTCCGCGGCGATCGTCGACGGCGGCGGCACGATCACCCACCATCACGCCGTCGGCCGCGACCACCGCCCCTGGTACGACCGCCAGCGCCCCGCCCCCTTCGCCGCCGCCCTCCGCGCCGCCAAGACCGAGCTCGACCCTGCAGGCATGCTCAACCCCGGCGTCCTGATCGATCCCTGACTACCCTTTAGGTGTGCCATCTCAGCAGCCGAAGCCCTCGCCGCGCCAGCTGCTTGAGCGGCTCACCGAGGCAGAGTTGGAAGCGCTCGAAGCAGCCCAAAATCCCGGCCAAAGCAAGGATTGACCCCGGCCGGCGCTACCCTTTCGCGACTCGCACTCCTCGGTCGGGTAGCTATCCGTGGTGCCCGAGCCGCCGCCCGTTGATGGAAACGATCACTTCCGAACAACCCACCGTGCCCGTCGAGCCCACCCAGCCTGAGCCCGAGCCTGTGGTGCCGCGGCGCTCGCCGCTGCGGGCGGCGATCAAGACCGGGCGGCCGAAGGAGTGGATCAAAAACGTCTTCGTCTTCGCCGGCCTGCTTTTCTCCGGCAAGTTCACCCACGGACACGACGTGCTTGATGCGGTCATCACCTTCTTCTGCTTCTGCTTCATCTCCAGCGCCGGCTACTTCGTCAACGACCTGATCGACGTCGAGCTCGACCGCAAGCACCCGGAGAAGCGTTTCCGCCCGCTCGCCGCTGGGGAGCTCTCGGAGCGAGCGGCGATGACGATCGCCCCCGCCCTGGCCGCCGTCGCGATCGCGGTCGCCTTCGCCGCCGTCAACTGGCAGGTCGGTCTGATGGTCGTCGGCTACGGCGTCGCCCAGGTCGCCTACAGCCTCGGGCTCAAGCAAATCGTGATCATCGACGTGATGACGCTCGCCGGCCTATTCATCCTCCGCGTCGCCGCCGGCGCCAGCGCCGTCGAAGCCCACGCCTCCGAGTGGCTGATCCTCTGCACCGGCATGCTCGCCGCCTTCCTCGGCTTCACCAAGCGCCGCCAGGAGGCGGTCTCCGAGCTCCACGAGGGCACCTCGACCCGTCCCGTCCTCGAACACTATTCGCTGCCCTTCCTCGCCCAGATGGTCGCCCTCGTCACCTTTTTTTATTCGTAGACCTACTAGATCTACACCGTCAACTCCCCGCTGATCGGGAGCCAGATGATGCTGACGATCCCGCCCGTCATATACGGGATCTTCCGCTACCTGTACCTGATCTACGACCGCTCCGACCAGCGCTCGATGTCCGGCATCATCGCCGGCGACCGCGGCATCCAAGCCGCCGGCGCCGCCTTCGCGATCATCGCCTTCCTGCTGCTTTATGTCTTCAACGGCTGACGCGGACGGCG
>JBQCCT010000111.1:0-4241 GCA_051961955.1 Solirubrobacterales bacterium | reverse complement strand
ATGGCCGTCTTCGCCTTCAACTACGTCTTCACCCAGACCCTGCTGGCGACCAACCCGGAGCTGCAGACGATCCGATGAACGCCTGGCTCGAAATCCCGCGCGGCTGGCTCGACTCCTTCGGCGAGATCGCCCGCTTCGGCTCGCGCGTCGCCGGTCTCGTCTACTCGGGCCGGGTGCTGCGCTTCTTCGGCGAGACCCTGCGCCAGGCCGGCATCCTCATCCTCGGCTCGGCTCTGATCATCTGGGGTCTCGTCTTCATCCTCGGCCTCCAGTGCGGAATCGAGGGCGCCTACCTGCTGCGCGCCCAGGGCGCGCCCGCCTATGCCGGCGTCTTCTCCGCCTGGTGCGACCTGCGTGAGATCATGCCCTACGCCTTCGGCTACATGCTCGCGGCCAAGGTCGGGACCGGGATCGTCGCCGAGCTCGGAGCGATGCGGATCTCCGACGAGATCGACGCGCTCGAGGTGATGGGGGTGCCGCCGGTCACCTTCCTCTGCGCCACCCGCCTGCTCGCCGCCTGGATCGCCTTCCCGTTCATGTACCTGGTCGGGATCGGGGTTATGTACCTGGCCAGCTACCTCGCCGTCGTCAAGCAGATCGGCGACGTTTCCTCGGGCGGCTATTTCCTCATCTTCTGGATGTTCCAGAACCCTCCCGACCTGATGTTCAGCTTGATCAAGGGGATGTTCATGGCAACGGCGATCGTGCTGGTCGGTTGCTACTACGGCCATACCGCCTCGGGCGGGCCGGTCGGGGTGGGGACCGCGACGGCGAAGTCGATGGTCCTCAACATCGTCTTAGTCCACATCATCGGAATGCTTGGGACCCTTGTTTTCTGGGGAGCAAATCCCCGTGCGCCAATAGGAGGCTGACGTGTCGCCCGACGAAATTCGCAACGAAGAGCAAACGATGGAAGAAGACATCCGCAGGGAAGAGCAGTCGGTCGAGGAGGGACCCTACGTGAGCGAGGACGGGGCGGTGATGGGGCGCGACTTCGTCATCCCCGGCGTCAACCCGCGCGACCACGACCCCTACAAATTCCACACCGGGGTGAAGCGCGACCACGGCGGCGAGGACGCGATCGAGATCATCGACCTGGTCAAGCAGTTCGGCCGCGCCCGCATCCTCAACGGGCTCAACCTCGGGCTGCCGGAGAACCAGGTCTCGATGGTGCTCGGCCCCTCGGGGACGGGCAAGAGCGTGCTGATCAAGCACATCGTCGGCCTCCTCTACCCCGACTCCGGCGACGTCCTCGTGCACGGGGAATCGATCCCGAACATGACCGACGACGAACTCTTCGAGGTGCGGAAAAAGTTCGGCCTGCTGTTCCAGGACGGGGCGCTGTTCGGCTCGATGAACATCTACGACAACGTCGCCTTCCCGCTGCGGCAGCACACGGACAAAAGCGAGGAAGAGATCGGCGAGATCGTCAACCGCCGCCTCCGCGAGGTCGGCCTCAGCGAGGCGACCTACAAGATGCCGAACGAGCTCTCCGGCGGCATGCGCAAGCGCGCCGGCTTCGCCCGGGCGCTGGTGCTGGAACCGGCGATCGTCATGTTCGACGAGCCCGACTCGGGCCTCGACCCGGTCCGCACCGCGCTCCTCTGCGAGCTGATCCGCGAGGTCCACGCCGAGAACGGGGGCTGCTACCTGGTGATCAGCCACGACCTCGGGACCGCGCGCCGGATCGCCGACTTCATCGCCGTGCTGTGGAGCGGCAAGATCGTCGAGTCCGGCCCGAAAGAGGAGCTGTTCGATTCGAGCAACCCATTCGTCAGCCAGTTCCTCAACGCTGACGTCACCGGGCCGCTCTCGATGGACTGAGGTTGAGTGCCTCGAGCTGGTTCGGGCGCGTCGCGGCGTGGGCGGCCCGGCGCGCGCGCCCTCTCGTCGCCGTCACCCTCGTGGTGGCGATCGCTGCTGCCCTCGGCGCCACGCAGATCTCCGCCGACGCCGGCGTCGCCACCCTGGTCGACTCCGATTCGGCCTCCTACAAGGCCACCCAGGCGGTGCGCCAGGACTTCGGCGAAGAACCGGTGGTCGTCCTCGTCAAGGGCGAACTGCCGCAGCTGATCCTCACCGAAAACATCTTCAGGCTGCTGCGGCTGGAGGGCTGCCTCTCGGGCAAGGTGCCGAAGGGGACGAAGCCGATCCCCGGCCCCTGCGCCGAATTGGCCGAACTCCACGCGGTCGAGTTCCTGACTGGGCCGGCGACCTTCCTCAACGAGTCGGTGGTGCAGATCGAAAACCAGCTGCGGCGGCTGGCTGAACACGTACCGGCGCAGCGCTTCCGCGAATACCTGCTGGCGGTGGCGACCAAGTACGGGATCACCAGCGCCCCCAGCATCGACAACGAAGAATTCGTCGCCACCGTCGTCTTCGACCTCGCGCGCCCGCGCGGAACCCCGAAGGCGCGGCTCGCCTACCTCTTCCCCAACGCGAAATCGGCGCAGATCGTGATCCGGCTGAAGCCGGACCTGAGCGAAGCGGAGCGACGCAAGGCGATCGGGCTGATCGAAGCCACGGTCGCCGACACCACGCCGCGCAAGGCGTGCAAAGAAGGAGGGAAGCCTGCCCCCTGCTTCGAGCTCGAAGGGGGCAGCTATGTCGTCTCCGGGGCGCCGGTCGTGATCGACGGTGTCGCCCAGGCGCTGAAGGACGCGCTCCTCGTCCTGTTCGCGGTTGCGGTCGCCGTCATGGCTCTCGTCCTCTTCCTGCTCTTCCGCTCCCGTTGGTCATTGCTACCGCTGGCAGTCGCGCTGGCGTCAGCCGGGATCACGTTTGGATTGCTGGCGCTGGTGGGTGGCTCGCTGACGATGGCCTCGATCGCTGGCCTCCCGATCCTGATCGGCCTCGGAGTCGATTACGCGATCCAGTTCCAGGCGCGCTTCGACGAATCGGGCTCCGCCGAGCGGGCGGCAGCTTCCGGAGGACCGACTATTGCCGCTGCGGTCTTGGCGACGGGCGCCGGCTTCCTCGCCTTGCAGCTATCGCCAATCCCAATGGTTCGGGGGTTTGGCTGGCTCCTGATCTTGGGCATCGCGGTCGCCTTCGCGATTGCGCTTACTGCTGGGCTCGGAATGCTGGCGCATCGACGGGCGGGTTCTGTTTCCGCGCGGCGCCACCTGCCCGTGGCGTGGGTTCTGTCCGTGGCGCGGACGTATCCGGAGATGATCTTGAGCGTCGGCATCGCCCTGGCCGTCGTTGGCTGGGTTGCCGGGACGCAGGTGGAAACCGTCTCGGACATCCGGGCCCTGGCGCCGCAGAACACCAAGGCGATCGAAAACCTCAACGACTTGCAGGACACGACGGGCGTATCCGGGGAGCTGGATGTCCGCGTACAGGCCCCCGATCTCACTGATCCAGCGACCATCGAGTGGATGGCGGGGTTCAAGAAACGGGTGCTGGCAGGCAACGGCTTCACGGGCGAAGACCCGAGCTGCCTTACGGCTGAAATCTGCCCCGGGCCGGCTCTCTCGGACTTCTTGATCCGGGGGAACGAAAAGCCGACGAAACAGCGGATCGAAGCGACCCTTTCGGCGCTGTCGTCTTACTCGCTGCGGCAAGTGGCGCCGGTGGATTCGCAAACGGGGAGGGTCGGGCACACGGCGCTGATGTCGTTTGGGATCAGGGCGCAGTCGCTGGAAGACCAACAGCACTTGATCGAACGGGTGCGCTCGGAGATCGGGACGCCGCCGCCGGGGGTTGCAGTTGAGCTGTCTGGGTTGCCGGTGATCGCGGCGCAATCAGCATCAGATCTCTCCAGCAGCCGTTACTGGCTGACGCTGGCTGGCCTGGCTCTCGTAGCCGCGGCACTGCTGATCGTCTACCGCTCTTGGCGGCGGGCGCTGGTGCCTCTGCTGCCGACGGTCCTTGCCACCGGCTGGGCTTCGTTGCTGCTCTGGATCACGGACGTCCCGCTGAACCCGATGTCGGCGGCGCTCGGTGCTCTGACGATCGCGATCGCTACCGAGTTCGGCGTGCTGCTGGTCGGGCGCTTCCACGAGGAGCGAGGCGGCGGCGTCGGGGTCGAGGAGGCGCTAGGCAATGCCTACGCGCGGACGGGGGCGGCGGTGTTGGCCTCCGGCGTTACCGCGATTGCCGGCTTCGCGGTGTTGATCGCCAGCGACGTGCGGATGCTGCGCGACTTCGGCTTCGTCACCGTCGTCGACCTCACCGCAGCACTGGCCGGGGTCCTGTTGGTCCTGCCGGCGACGCTGCTATGGCTGGAGCGAAGATGA
>JBQCCT010000110.1:0-6860 GCA_051961955.1 Solirubrobacterales bacterium | reverse complement strand
CGTCCACTCCCTCGTTCGCAGAGCCCGCCGGGTGGAGACGAAGGGAACCGAGACGCTCGCCTTCAGGTCGAGCACCCGGAAATGGTCTTCGGCTTCGCCTTTGAGGAACTCCTGGCGGCCCACGAGCCCAACCTTCGGGTGTCCCGGAATCAGGACTCCCGGCCGAGCGCCATCGACCCCGGCTTCGAAGGAGCCTTCGGTGCTCGTCGTCTTGCCCTGCGCGTTCAGCTCTTCGGTTTCCTCACCGAAGTACCAGACGTTCCCGTGGCGGTCCTGGGCATAGAAGTCATCCGTCACCTCCTCGGGCTTGCCGTTGACCGAGACGACGTCGTGGACATCGGTCGTGGTGACGCCGAGGATCTTCTTCGTCCGCTGGGTGGCGGTGACGACGTCGGTCGTCTTCGTCCCCTCCTTGAGGCCCTTGTAGTGCCAGACGCTGCCCGGCTTCAGCGGAAACCAGGGATTGGTCACTTCCTGGACGAAATCGCCCGGGCTGATCGTCGCCGGCCAGCCCGGCCCGGCGCCGGAGGGGATCGTTCCCACCTCGCTCGATGCGGCCGCCGACCCTGCTCCGATCAGAGCGCCGAATACCGCTACCGCGAGGATCACGTTCTTGGTCAGCAAGCGATTGATCGGGCTCATGGTGGTTCCTCCTCGTCTCGGGCTCAGCCTCGCTGCGGCGTTCGTTGCGCTTAATGCGCCGGCGCGACAGCAAGAGTCGAGTACCCGAGTTCGGCGATCCGATGCGGGAGATCGACATGGAGCCAATGGGAGATGTGACTCGGGGGAGTCTCGATGATGATCTCCGCATAGGGTCGAGTCTCGAGCTCTTCGACGATGTCGTCATAGGCGTTGGGGCTGTTCGCGACGCGGCCCGACACCGGGCCCTCGGTCTCCCCTTCGATCCGGGGCAGCGCACTTGCCAGCAGCGCCTCTCCGTCAGAGGTCTCCGGGCTGTTGCGGTCGAACGCGAGGTGGTCCGGATTGGGGACGAGGACGAAGAAGCGCGCTGCGCCCTTCGCCGCCCGTTCCCGCACCGCCTCCAGCAGCGGGGCGGTCGCGTCGACCTTGTTGAGGACGACGAGCACCGCCGGCACGCCTTCCGCTGACGCCGCCGCCGCGGTGGGCAGCGGCCCGGAGCGGATCACGTCCCGCTTGCTGATCGCCAGGTAGACGACCAGCGCCAGGATCGTGCTGAGGAAGAGGATCGAGGTCAGGTTCGTGCCGAGCCCGAGGCCGCCTTCTCCGGTCGGCGAAGCGAGATAGTCGCCGATCGAAGCGCCGAGCGGTCGAGTGAGGATGTAGGCGAGCCAGAAGGAGAGGATCGCGTTCATCCGCAGCCCGAAGTGGAGGACCGCGACGACGACGATCGCGCCGGCGAAGATCCCCAGCGCCGCCAGGTAGCCGAGTTCGAGCTGCTCAGAGAGGAAGTCCCCGGCCGAGGTGCCGAGGGCGAAGGTGAAGAGGATCGCCAGCCAGTAGAAGGTCTCGCGCCGAGTGGTGAAGATGGTGTGGACCGAGAGCGTGCGCTCGACCGCGTACCAGGTCGCGAAGACCGCGACCAGGGCGATGCTGAAGGCGATCGTCGTCGTTTCCAGGGCGACGCCGTAGTTTTCGACCAGGTTGTCGCTGACCAGGGTGCCGACGACGCTGATCAGCACCACCGCCAGCCAGTAGATGCCGGGGATGTAGCGGCGGGCGCGGAACTGGAAGAAGAGGACGACCAGGAGCGCCGCTCCCATGATGTAGCTGGTGTTGGTGAGCCCGAGGCCGAGATTTTCGTTCAAGTTGTCGGCGAAGGTCTCGCCGACGGTCGTGCAGAGCACCTTGATCACCCAGAAGAAGACGGTGATCTCGGGGACCTTGTTGAGCATCCGGCGGCCCAGCGAGCGGGCCGAACCACCTGGGGGAACTGCGGCTGGGGACATCGTCGCGGAGGTCATGGCGCGGCAGGGTGGAGGAGGCGGCTAAACCCGAGATGAGAACGTCGGGCTTCTCAGCGAACTTTTAAAACCGATAGCCACGGCGAGCGCGGTCAGTGCCGGCGACGCGGACGGCGCGTGATCCTCCGCCGCAGGCGACCCTATCCTTGCGCGCCCTTGTACGACGCCTCCCAGCATCTGATCGGCGGCGGGGCGCGTGCCCGAGCGCTTCCGGATTGGCCCGGTTTCCGACCCCTTCGCGCGTGGCAGAAGGAGGCGACCGAAGCTGTGCGGGCACACTCGGGGGCCAGCTTCCTGGCCTCGGCTACGCCGGCGGCCGGCAAGACCACCTTCGGTCTCCACATCGCCCACCGGATGCTGAGCGCCGGGTTCGTCTCGCGCCTCGTCGTTGTTGGCCCGACCACCCATATCTGCCGCCAGTGGGCCGCCGACGCGGGCCGTTATGGCATCGACCTCGAGCCGAACCGGCCAAACTCGGACGGGCCGGAGTCAGACGACTTCCACGGCGTTGCCCTCACCTACCAAACGATCGCGGCCGGGCCGGATTTGCACCGGCGGGCCGCGGCCCGCCGGCCGACCGTGCTGATCGCCGACGAGCCTCACCACATGGGCGATCAGGCCGCCTGGGGTCTGCAGACCCGCAGGGCCTTCGACGACGCCCGCTTCCGGTTGCTGCTCTCGGGCACGCCCTTCCGCTCCGACGACTCGGCGATTCCCTGGGTCGCCTACGACGAGGATGGCCTCAGCCGGGCCGATTACACCTATGGCTATCCGCAGGCGCTGGTCGACCGGGTATGCCGCCCGATCACCTTCCTGCCGTACGACGGCGAGATGGAATGGATCTCGGACGGCCGGCTGCGCAGCGCCGACTTCGACCTCGTCCTGCCGGCGGCGGAGTCGGCGCGGCGGCTGAGGACGGCGCTCAGCCCGGAAGGCGAGTGGATGGGAGAGGTGCTGCGCGACGGCGATGCCAGGCTGAGCGAGGTACGCGCCGACGGGCACCCAGACGCGGGCGGCCTGGTCATCGCCTCCGATCAAGAGCACGCGCGGGCGATTGCGGCACGGCTCGAGTCGATCGCGGGGCAGCGACCCGAGCTGGTGATGAGCGACGAGCCGGGTGCCAGCCGGCGCATCGCTGATTTTGCCGCCTCCGATCGACGCTGGCTGGTCTCGGTCCTGATGGTCTCCGAGGGCGTCGATATCCCCCGCTTGCGGGTCGGCGTCTATGCGACGGCCGCCCGGACCGAGCTCTTCTTCCGTCAGGTGGTCGGTCGCTTCATCCGGGCCACCCCGGGGCCACGCCGCCAGATGAGCTACCTCCTGATGCCGGCCGACCCGCGACTTAAGGCCCTTGCTCACGAGATCGAGCTGGAGCGCCGTCACGCGCTCGATCTCTCGCCGACCGCCGATGAGGACGCGGCCGAAGAGATGGACGACTCCGGCCCGGAGGGCGAGCCGGGTGGAGGCTTTGCCGTCCTCAGTTCGGGCGGCGCCGAACTGGACGAGGCGATCATGAGCGAAACCACGCTTCAGCTCTTTCCGACCGACGACCCCAAGCCGGGGAAGAAGGCAGCCGCTCTCGCCAAGCCCAAGGTGGAGGACCCCCAACCCCAGCGGGAGTCGGCCTACGCGACCCGAGAGCGCCTGCGTGCCGAGCGCAGCCGCCTGGTCGCCGACATCGCCCGCCGCACCAACCAGTCCCACCGCGAGATCCAGGCCCGCATCAACCGCGCCACCCGGACGCCCTCCGTCGCCAGCGCCACCATCGACCAGCTCGAACGCGGCAACGCAATGTTGCGCCGCGAGCTGTGGCGGTGAAGTCCACCCTCCAGGTCAATCTCTCTACCAAATGCCCATATTTGGGTTCGCGCCCCTGTGGGATGATTTTCCTGTGGGAGCGCCGGGAAGGGCGAAGGTGAGCGATCCGCTCGAGGATCGGCTGGAGACGGAACTTGGTGGCGGCCGGGTGCTGATCGGCGTGCTCAATGCGCTTGCCGACGCGGTGACGATCCGAGCGCCCGACGATCGACTGATCTATGCCAACCGCGCGGCGCTCGCCCGCATGGACCTGGAATCCGTCGAGGAGCTGAGGGCGGCGGACCCGCGGAGCTTGATGGACCGGTGGATCACGACGGGCGAGGACGGCTCGCCGGTCGCCATGGACGACCTGCCGTCCGTGCGGCTGCTGCGCGGGCAGCGGCCGGACCCGCTGACGCTCCGGACCGTCGACCGCACGAGCGGCGAGGAGCGCTGGGTCGTGCTGAAGGCGACGGAGATCAGGGATGTCAACGGCGAGATCAGAGCGGCGGTGACGATCATCGAGGACGTGACGGCCGCCAAGCGCGCGGCTCTGCGCACCGAGTTCCTCGCCGAAGCGGCGCGCGTGCTCTCCTCCTCGCTCGACTACCAGCAGACGCTCCGCAACGTGGCGGCGCTGGCGGTGCCCGACATCGCCGACTGGTGCGCCGTCGACCTCGTCGATTCGGAAGGGGGCCGGGTGCAGGTCGCGGTCGCCCACGTCGACCCCGGCAAGATCGAGATGGCCGAGCGCCTGCGCGCCTATCAGCCGACGCAGCCCGATCCGGATCGCGGCCTCGGGAAGGTGCTGCGGACGGGCGAAGCCGAGCTGATCCCGGACGTACCCGACGAGCTGCTGGTGGAGGGAGCGACCGACGAGCGCCATCTGTCGCTGCTGCGGGCGGTCGGGTTGAAATCCGCCCTGGTGGTGCCGATGAAGGTGCGCGGCCGGACTATTGGAGCGATCTCGATGGTCGCGGCGGAGTCGGAGCGGCGCTTCGATCGCGAGCACGTCGACTTCGCCTGTCAGATCGCCGACCGGGCCGCGCTCGCCGTGGAGAACGCGCGCCTCTATACCGAGCGAACCCACATCGCGCGGACCCTGCAGGCGAGCCTGCTTCCGGACTCGCTGCCGGCGATCGAGGGGTGGGAAGTCACCGCCCTGTACCGACCATCCGGCGCCGAGACCGAGGTCGGCGGCGATTTCTATGACCTCTGGCAGGTCGGCGAGGAGTGGATGGCGTTCGTCGGCGACGTCACCGGCAAGGGGGTCGAGGCCGCGGCGCTCACCGCGCTGGTCCGCCACACCGCGCTGGAGGCCTCGGAGATCAGCACTGAGCCCGCCTATGTCCTCTCCCGCGTGGATGCGGCGCTCAAGCGCCACGGCCAGCTCTCCATCTGCACCGCCATTGCCATGAGCCTGCGGGGAGCGACGGGCGCCCTCGCCGACGGCGGGCATCCCTCCTTGATTCGACTCGAGGGGGACGGGGTAAGCCGGCTGGGTGCCCACGGCAGCCTGCTCGGTTGCCTTGAGAACCCGTCGTGGCCGCAGGAGGACTTTCAGATGCGACCTGGTGAGACCCTGGTAGCGATAACGGACGGAGTGACGGATGCGGTCGGCGAGGGCGGCACCCGGTTCGGCGCACGACGTCTCGAAGAGGTGCTGCTCGCGGGAACCGGCGACACCGCCTCCGAGCTGCTCGAGCGGCTGGCTGAGGCCCTCGACCGATTCCAGGTCGGTGACCAGGCCGACGACATGGCCGTGCTGGCGCTGCGGTACACGGGCGAGCGATGAAAGGGGCGGAGTTCGAAATGGTCAGCGATGCCGTAGCTGGGAGGCCACCATCTGTTTGTGCATTACCGTACTCAAGCAATACGGCCACGGTTCTGTCTGGGCCTGAGCAAACGACCTCCAAGCGGATCCAGCGTGCCCAAATCCCTCATGGCTACAGCGCTGAGCCCACGCAGAACTTGTAGCCACCGCTGCGATAGGTGACGATGAAGCCCTCGAGGCCCGCTCGGCGCAGCTTGCGGCGGGTGTTGTGACGTGCGTTTCGAGGGCTTGATTGGCGTCGGAGGCTCCGGCGGCGAAGGTGCGAAAACCTGTCCGTCGAGGTAGCCGACACAAAGCAAGCGCCACTCGGTCTCGCCGGCTGAGCAGACCTTGACCTGCCAATGGCCGCCATCGCTGTGAGGGCAGGCCACCGATTCAAGCTGTAGAGCCAAGTTTTGAAGGGACACGAACCACCCCTTCGTTTTTGGCTCTACAGCGGGAAGTGACAAGCGGCTGAAGGGATTCGAACCCTCGTTCGTTTGCGCTTCCCGAATCGAAGTATGCCGCCCTCCGAATGACTGCATTTTATGGCAAATAGCGGCGGAAATGTCGCTCACCGATCCTTCGAGCCGGCTCGGTGCTCGGCAGCGAGCGAGCTACCGCAAGGCTGTGGAGCCCGGACGGCGTCCGATGTCTGCGCCACCCTTCCGGTCGTGTTCCTAGGAACCAGATTCCGGCCAACGAAGGAAAGGATCAATTTCCGGCATGAGCAAAAGGACCACCAAGGCTTAGACGATGGCAGCCGCCGCGAGCCTCTGGCTTGCGATCGGCTTGTTGCTCTACCTCGTCGCGATCTCCGTCGCCGGGGTGGCGCTGTGCCATTTGGCGCCCCGCCTCGGAATCGAAGCCGAAGTAGGAGTCAAGGGACCATCGTTTCGCCTCCGACTTCACGCCCGCCCCGATGGGCCTGGGGAAGAGGACGGTCGGGCTAGGTCTGAGCCGTCCCACCCGCACTCTAGTCGTCAACAGCGAACGTCTAGAGCGTCGCAGAATCAAATCTGACGAGACTGAAACAGGGGCCGCAATTGCGGCCCCTGTTTGTTGTGCATCACAAGCGCCCTCTTGCGGGTCGTCCAGGAGGCGCGATAAATAGTCGGCATCGGACGATGAGGTCGTCGCCGCCGGCTGGCAAATCGACCCGAACGGAACAGCATCACTTGTCCAAACGAGGTCTGCGGCCTCGGCGGTCAAGACCGATGAAACTAGCCTGCGCCCCCGCCCCCCCAACCTCCGCCGCCTCCCGACATCGGACCTGACCGAGAGGGAGGAGCTGGAGCAGTTGAAGC
>JBQCCT010000109.1:0-5697 GCA_051961955.1 Solirubrobacterales bacterium | reverse complement strand
CCGCGTCGCGGATGTCGACGTCCTCCCACTTGAAGGAGTCGTGCTGCTCGACCAGCCGCTGCGTCACGTGCGAGGTCGAGGATTCGGGGCCGAAGAAGCGGGCCCGCATGTCGTTCTCGATCCCGACCACGTCGAAGCCCTGGGCGACGAAATGGTCCACGGCCTCGGAGCCGATCAGGCCCCCGGCTCCGGTGATGATCGCGACCGGCATTGCTGGCTACTCCTTTCCCGCCGCTTGGGCGTCGATATCGAGGGCCTGGGCGATCCGCTCCTCGTCGGCGGCGATCCAATCGTGGATGTCGGCCAGCGCCTGCTCGGCGCTGCGCCGCGGCCGCCACTCGTCCAGACCGAAAAGTCTGCTGCAGTCCGACAGATATATAGGGACATCCCCCTGCCGCGTCTCCTCCACCGGCGCGATGGGCACCTCGTTGCCGGTCAGCCGCCGGCAGATCTCAGTCGTCTCGCGCAGCGAGAGGCTGCACTCGCGGCCGCCGCCGACGTTCACGGTGCGGCCGTTCCAGGCCTCACGGTCAAGCAGCTGACGCTCGACCAGGTCGACCAGGTCCTCGACGTGGAGGAGATCGCGGACTTGCTTTCCATGCCCCCCGAAACCGATGTAGCTGAGCGGGTTGCGGAAGTGGTGGGCGAGCATCCAGTGAGTGAATACCCCCTGGTCGACCTTCCCCATCTGCCAGGGGCCGGCGATGACGCCGCAGCGGTCGATCACGGCGGGGACGCCGAGGCCCTCGCGGTACTCCTCGATCAGCATCTCGGCGGCGAGCTTGGTAGCGCCGTAGAGGGTGCGAGCGCCCTCCAGCGGGAAATCCTCGGAGATCCCCTTCGGCGAGACGCCGCGGACCGCCTGCTCGGGGGCAAGCTCAAAGCGCGTCTCAGCCTCCTCCAGGTTCAGCGCCACCTGCGGCGCCACCGGGTAGACGCGGCTGGTCGAGAGGAAGACGACGAAGGCGCCGTCGCGGCGGGCCAGCTCGAGGCAGTTGTAAGCGCCGGTGAGGTTGGTGTGGACGAGGTAGCCGGTGTCGCCGTTGACGCCGCTCATCACCGAAGGCTCGGCCGAGCACTCGATCAGCGCCGAGAGCTCCGGCAGCGCGCCGAGGTCGCCTGGCTCGCGCACGTCTCCCTTGACGAACTCGACCCCGGCCTCCTCCAGCCGCGGCAGGTTCAGCTCCGAGCCGCGCCGGTAGAGGTTGTCGAAGGCGATGACCTCCCACTCGGGGTGTCGGGAGGCAAGCGAGACGGCGAGATTCGAACCGACGAAGCCCGCGCCGCCGGTGATCAAGAGGCGTTTCAAGGATCGCGACGGTATCAGCCGAGTCTCTGCGACTCGTGCTACACGGTTTATTCACAAACGAGATCTGGGGAGGTGTTTGCGGTGGCTGTTGCACTTGATTCGATTGCAGACCTCGTTCGCGAGCATGCCGCCGCCTGCCCGGACGCGGTCGCGATCGAAGACGGGGGGCGCCAACTCACCTACGCCGAGCTCGACCGGGCGAGCGCCGCGGTCGCCGGCGAGCTGGAAAGCCATCGAGTGGCCGAGGAGGAGGTCGTCGGCGTCTGCCTGGAGCGCTCTTGGCGAGCGATCTGTGCCTTCCTGGGAGTGGTACGCGCGGGCGCCGCCTACTTGCCGATTGGCCCTGACTACCCCGCGCGGCGCAAGCGCGAGCTACTGGATCTCGCCGGGGCAAAGCTGGTGCTTACCGACTTCGAAAACGATCCGGGGCTGCCACCAGGCGTCGACCTCCTGGATGTCGAGGAGCTCGCCGGCCGCACCGGGAACGATCGGATCGAGAGCGGCGGCGACGGCCTCGCCTATGTCGTCTTCACCTCGGGCTCGACCGGCGCCCCCAAGGGGGTCGAGATCACCCACGCGAACCTCCTCCACCTCTTCTCGACCGGCTCCGACCTGCTGCCCGTGCAGGCGGACGGCGTCCTCGCCGTCGCGCCACTGGAGTTCGACATCGCCGCCCTGGAGATCTGGGGGGCCCTGACCAGCGGCGCCAGGCTGGTCCTCGCCCCGCCGGGACGGCCCGACCCCCGCATGCTGGGCCGGCTGATCGCCAAGCGCAAGGTCACTTTCGCCTTCTTCGCCGCTGGTCTCTTCGAGCAGGTGGTCCGCGCGGCGCTGCCGGACCTGGACGGCATGCGGCTGATCGCCGCCGGTGGCGACGTGATGTCCCCGGCGGCGGCGCGGGCTCTGCGCAGCACCCATCCCCACGTCCGCCTCCTCAACGGCTATGGCCCGACCGAGACCTCGATCGTGGCCACCGCCTATGAGGTGGAGGGGGTCGGCGATGCGCCGCTGCCGATCGGCCGTGCCCTGCCGGGCTACGAGCTCCACGTCCTCGACGAGGAGGGACAGCCCGTGGGGGCGGGGGAGCCGGGGGAGCTGTGGATCGGCGGGCCGGGAGTGGCGCGCGGATACCGCGGCGACGAAGCCGGCAGCCGCGATCGCTTCCGGCCGGACCCGTTCTGCGAGCGCGAGGGGGCAAGGATGTACGGGTCCGGCGACATGGTCCGGCTGCGCGAGGACGGCGAGCTCGAGTTCCTCGGCCGCCGGGACCACCAGGTGAAGATCTCCGGGTACAGGGTCGAGCCAGGCGAGGTCGAGCAGGTGCTGGGCGCCCATCCCGAGGTCGCCCAGGCGGCGGTGGTGGCGCGGGAGGACGTCAGCGGCCACAAGCGCCTGCTCGCCTACGCAGCCCTCCGCGAGGGCTCGGCCGCGACGCCGGCAGACCTCCGCCGCCACGTCTCCGAGCGCCTTCCCGCCTTCATGGTCCCGACCGCAGTCCAGTTGCTGCCCGAGCTGCCGCTGACGGAACGGGGGAAGATCGACCGTGCGGCGCTGCCGGTGCCGGAGCGGGAGGCGCCGGCCGCGCGACCGGAGGGAAGGGTCGGGGAGATCGCCGAGCTGATGTCGGACCTCCTCGCCGCCGGCGAGGTAGGTCCCGACGACGACTTCTTCCTGCTCGGCGCCGACTCGCTGCTGGCGATCCAGCTGGTCGGGCGCCTTTGCGACCGCTTCGGCTCCGACGTCGACGTCGCCGCCGTCTTCGGGGCGCCCACCCCGCGCCGGCTGGCGGCGCGGCTGGAGGGGCTGGCCCGCAGCGAGCGCCCTCCCCTCAAGCCCACCCCCGAGAGAGGGCCGGCGCCGGCCACCTTCGCGCAGCGTCGGGCCTGGCTCTTCGAGCGGATGAATCCCGACGCGCTCTCCTTCCAGTTCGCCGCGATCCTCCACCTTCGCGGCGAGCTCGACGAGGAGGCGCTCCGTCGGGCGCTGGCGGAGTTGATGCAGCGGCACGAGGTCTTTCGCACCTCGATCGAGACCCGCGACGGAGAACCTGCGCAGGTCGTCCACCCGCAGGTCGAGCCGCCGCTGGAGACGATCGACTTGCCCGGCGAGCACGGGATCGAGTGGGCGCGGCTGGTCCGCTCACGCGTGCGCCGCCGGATCCGGCTCGACTCCGCGCCGCTCTTTCACTGGACGCTGGTTCGTCGCGGGCCCGGCCGCTGGTCCCTGATCGACGTCGAGCACCACGCTGCCCACGATGGCTGGTCGTTCGTGATCGTCCTCGCCGAGCTGGCCGAGCTCTACTCGAGCCGGGTCGAGAAGCGGCAACCGAGGTTGGAGACCTCCCCGGTGACCCTGAGTGACTTCGCCCGCTGGGAGCGCTCGCTGGTGAGCGAGACCCTGGAGCGGCACCAGCTCGACTTCTGGCGCCGGACGCTCGATCCCAACCCGGCCCTGCTGGAGCTGCCTTTGGCGCGGCCGCGGCCGCGGCGGGAGTCCTTCGCCGGCGGCTCGATCCGCCGCCGGGTCCCGCCACAGCTGGCGGAGGAGGTCCGGGGTCTGGCGCGGACCGAGGGGGCGACCCAGTTCATGGCGGGCCTCGCCGCCTTCGCGATCCTGCTCGGGCGCTCCGCGGGCGTCGAGGACCTGCAGATCGGCACCGGCCTCGCCAGCCGACGCAACCCGGCGGCGGAGCGTTTAGTCGGGATGACGGTGGGAACGGCGGCGCTGCGGATCGACCTCTCCGGCGACCCGACCGTGCGCGAGCTATTGCGGCGGGTGCGCGGCACCGTGCTGGACGCGATCGCCAACGCCGACGTCCCCTTCGAGCGGGTCGTGGACGCCCTTGCCCCTCGCCGCGACCCGACCCGCTCGCCGCTGGTGCAGACGATGTTCTCCTTCGACGACGCGCCGGCGGGTGAGCTGCGGTGGTCGGGCCTGGAGGTCGAGGTGGTCCAGACGATCCCCAATGGCACCGCCAAGGCCGACCTCAACGTGATCGGCGTCGATCACGGCGACGGCGATCCCTTTTACATCTGGGAGCACTCCGACCTGCTCACCGACGCCGACGCCGACCGGCTGGCGGGGCATCACCTGCAGCTGCTGCGGCAATTCGCTGACAACCCGGAGGCGCGGCTTTCCGAGCTTTCCCTGCCTGTCCCGGAGGAGATGGTCGAACTGGAGCGGTGGGCGAGGGGGTCCGCTGAGTTCGACCGCGAGGCGAGCGTGCCCGAGCTTGTGGAGCGGCAGGCTCGGCGGGCGCCTGAAGCTGTGGCACTGGTTGACGAGCGGGAGGCTCTTAGTTACGGGGAGCTGACCGAGCGGGCTCGGTGCGTCGCAGGATTCCTGCGGAGGCACGGAGTGGAGCGGGGGGACTGTGTGGCGGTGTTGTTGCCACGGTCGGCTCGGGCGGGGGTGGCTTATCTCGGGGTGCTTGATGCGGGGGCGGCTTATGTGCCGCTCGATTCGACTCACCCGGCGGCGCGGATTGCGCGGGCGGTCGACGACGCGGGGGCGAAGGTAGCGATCGTGCATCCGGAGCTGGTGGACAGGCTGCCGGCGGGGCTCGACACCGTGGGCCTTGACGAAGCGGAAGGCGGCGAGCCGGTCGAGCCGAGCGCCGCGCCGGAGGACCTCGCCTATGTGATGTACACCTCGGGCTCGACCGGGCGGCCGAAGGGGGTCGAAGTCACCAATCGCAACATCGCCCGCCTCGTCGACGACCCCGACTTCGCCGAGCTGGGGCCGGGGACGACGATGCTGCACGCCGCCTCGCCCGCCTTCGACGCGACCACGCTGGAGCTGTGGGGGCCGCTGGCCAACGGCGGCACCGTCGCCGTCCTCGCCGAGCAGCCCTCCCCCGACGCGGTGGTCGAAGCGGTGACCCGGCACGGGGTGACGACGATGTGGCTGACCGCCGGCCTCTTCCACGAGCTGGTCGACCGCCGCCCCGAGTGCTTCGGCTGGGTGCGCCACGTGCTCGCCGGTGGCGACGTCCTCTCCCCCAGCCACGTCGCCCGGGCGCTGGCCGCGCTGCCGCCCGACGGCAGGCTCAGCAACGGCTATGGCCCGACCGAGACGACCACCTTCGCCCTCACCCACGACCTGCGCCCGGGCGACCGGGTCGGCGCCACGGTGCCGCTCGGACGGCCGATCCAGGCGACGGTTTGCGAAGTCCTCGACGCGGCCGGGCAGCCGGCGCCGGTCGGCGTGCCGGGTGAGCTCTGGATCGGCGGCGACGGCGTCTCCCGCGGCTACCGCGACGACCCCGAGCTGACCGCCGCGCGCGTCGTCACCGACCCGCGCAGCGGCGAGCGCCGCCACCGCACCGGCGACCGGGTGCGGCTGCGGGCCGACGGCACGATCGAGTTCCTCGGCCGCCTCGACCGCCA
>JBQCCT010000108.1:0-14903 GCA_051961955.1 Solirubrobacterales bacterium | reverse complement strand
CGGCGCAAAACGTGAAGAGGATCACCCGGACTCCTCGCCACACGCATCAGCTAGACGGCTCAGGGTACGAAAGCTGTTTTCGGTGAACGGCGTCTTCCAGAGCTCTGTTGTTAGGAGGGGGTGGGTGTTCCCTTCCTCCCTACCGAACAGGCTTCGTCCCTCGGCCTCAGGCGCGGGTGACGGTGATGCTGAGGTCGCGGCCGTCGATCTTGGCGGCGGCGCCGTTGGGGGAGTCGGCGTAGGAGACGGAGGTGGCGAGGACCTCGTTGGCCAGGTAGTCCTGGTGGGTCTGGGCGGCTTCTAGGAGGTCGGGGTCGCCGGCGAGGGTTAGGGCGATGCGGTCGGTGATCTCGAGGCCCGCCTCTTTGCGGGCGTTCTGGACGGCGTGGACGATCTCGCGGGCGAGGCCCTCGCGGCGCAGCTCGTCGTCTAGCTCCAACTGGAGGGCGACGGCGTGGCCCGCCTCGGCCTCGACCTCGTAGCCCTCGAGCGGTTGCAGGGCGAGGGTGATGTCGTCCGGGCCGAGGCTGTGGTCGGCGCCGTCGATCGCGATCCCGATCTCGCCGCCCTCGGCGAGGACGGCGGCGACGTGGGCGGGGTCGAGCGCCGCCACGGCGGCGGCCACCTGCGGCATCTTCTTGCCGAAGCGGGGGCCGAGGGCGCGGTAGTTGGGCTTGGCCTCGTAGCTCACGAGCTCGGACTCGTCGGTGACGAAGTCGAGCTTTTTGACGTTGAGCTCGGTGGTGACGAGGTCGGCGCGGGCTTCGATCGCCGCCCGCTCGGCCTCGTTGGCGACGATCACCGCGCGGCGCAGCGGCTGGCGCACCTTCGCCTTCGCCTGGGCGCGGGCGGCGCGGCCGAGCTCGACGGTGAGCCGGACCGCCTCCATCCCCTGCTCGAGGTCGGAGTCGGCGAGTGCCTCGTCGACCGCGGGGAAGTCGCGCAGGTGGACCGAGTCGGCCTCGGCCTCGCCGGTCGCGAGGTTGCGGTGGATCTCGTCGGCGAGGAAGGGCGTGAACGGCGCCAGCATCGCCACCGTCTCCAGCAGGCAGTGGCGGAGGGTGGCGAAGGCGGCGCGGTCGCCTTCCCAGAAGCGGCGGCGGCTGAGGCGGACGTACCAGTTGGAGAGCTCCTCGACGTAGTCGGCGATCGCGCGGCCGGCGGCGGTGCAGTCGTAGGCGTCCATCCGCTCGCGCACGGTCCCGACCGTCGCCTGCAGCCGCGACAGCGCCCAGCGGTCAAGGTCGCTCGCCGAATCATCCCGTGGTTCCTTTCGCACGTCATCGGTGTGAAAGGAACCACGGGTTTGGAAGTCGTCGGGGCTGAGGTCCTCGGCGTTCGCGTAGAGGACCCAGAACGAGTACGTGTTCCACAGGGTCAGCAGGAACTGGCGGACCGATTCGCCGACGGTGTCGACCGAGAAGCGGTAGCCGGCCCAGGGCTGCTGGGCGGTCAGGTAGTACCAGCGGAAGGCGTCGGCGCCGTGGGCGTCGAGTACGTCCCAGGGGTCGACGACGTTGCCGCGGCTCTTCGACATCTTCTGCCCCTTAGGGTCGAGGATCAGGCCGAGGCAGACGCAGTTGCGGTAGCTGGAGGTGTCGAAGAGGAGGGTCGACTCGGCGAGCAGGGTGTAGAACCAGCCGCGGGTCTGGTCCTGGGCCTCGCAGATGTAGTCGGCGGGGAAGCGCTCCTCGAACTCGTCCTGCCCCTCGAACGGGTAGTGGAACTGGGCGAAGGGCATCGCGCCGCTGTCGTACCAGGTGTCGATCACCGAGAGGACGCGGCGCATGACGCCGCCACAGCGCTCGCAGTCGAGGGTGACGCCGTCGATGTAGGGGCGGTGGAGGTCATCGGGGACGGGCTCGCGGGCGCGCTCGCGCAGCTCGGCGACCGAGCCCGCGCAGAAGCGCTCGTCGCAGCCCTCGCCGGTGCACTCCCAGATCGGCAGCGGCGTCCCCCAGTAGCGGTCGCGCGAGAGCGCCCAGTCGACGTTGTTCTCCAGCCATTTGCCGAAGCGGCCGTGCTTGACGTGCTCCGGATGCCAGCCGATCTCCTCGTTGTTGGCCAGCAGCTGGTCGCGAACCTGCGAGGTGGCGATGTACCAGCTGGACTTCGCGTAGTAGAGGAGCGGCGTGCCGCAGCGCCAGCAGTGCGGGTAGGAGTGCTCGTATATCTGCTCGCGGAACAGCAGCCCGCGGCGCTCGAGGTCGGCGATCAGGGCGGCGGTCACCTCGGGGTCCTTGACGAACTTGCCCTCGAAGCCGGTCACCTGCGGGGTGAACTTGCCGTCGAGTCCGACCGGGTTGTAGAGGGTGCCGTGCTCGGTCGGGTCGAAGATCCCGGCGGCGGCAGCCGTCGCGTAGTCGTCCTCGCCGAAGGCGGGAGCGAGGTGGACGAGGCCGGTGCCGTCCTCGGTGGTGACGAAGTCGCCGGGGAGAACCTCGAAGGCGTTCTGCGGCCCGCCGTCGGCGAGGGCGAAGACCGGGCCGCGGTAGCGACGGCCGACCAGCTCGGCTCCGGGGAAGCGGTCGAGCACCTCGGCCCCCTCACCCAGCACCCGCTCGACCAGCGGCTCGGCGAGGATCACAGTCTCCTCACCGGCTCGTGCCCGCACGTAGGTCACCTCCGGCGCGACCGCGACCGCGACGTTGCCGGGAAGGGTCCAGGGCGTCGTCGTCCAGACCAGCAGCGACGCGTCGTCGTCCAGCAGCGGAAACCGCACGTAAATCGATGGGTCCTTGACGTCCTCGTAGCCGAGTGCCACCTCGTGTGAGGACAGCGCGGTGCCGCAGCGCGGGCAGTAGGGGACGACCTTGTGGCCCTCGTAGAGGCGACCGTCGTCCCAGAGCCGGCGCAGCGACCACCAGACCGACTCGATGTAGTCGTCCTCGAGGGTGATGTAGGGGTCGTCGAGGTCGATCCAGAAGGCGATCCGCTCGGTCAGCTTGTTCCACTCCTCGACGTACTCGAAGACCGACTCGCGGCAGCGGCGGTTGAACTCGGCGATCCCGAACTCCTCGATCTCCTGCTTGGAGGAGATGCCGAGCTGCTTTTCGACCTCGAGCTCGACCGGCAGGCCGTGGCAGTCCCAGCCCGCCTTGCGCGGCACCCGGTAGCCGCACATCGTCTTGTAGCGGGGGTAGACGTCCTTGAAGACGCGGGCGAGGACGTGGTGGGAGCCGGGGCGGCCGTTGGCGGTTGGCGGGCCCTCGTAGAAGCTCCAGACCGGGGCCTCGGCGCGCGCGGCGAGCGAGCGCTCGAAGACCTGCTCCTCGCGCCAGCGCGCCAGCATCCGCTCCTCCAGGGCGGGGAAGGACTGCTTCGGGTCGACGGGCTGGAAGCCGGGCATGAAGGGGAGGATTCTAAGAGCGCGATTCCACCAGTGGAATCTGAGTGAACTGGTGGAACGCGTTCTTTGACCCCGACCGACTAGGGTCCCGGCCAGTGGACCGCTACGACCTCAACGGCAAGGTCGCGCTGGTGACCGGCGCCGCCCGCGGCATCGGCTTCGAGACGGCGCGGCAGATGCACCTGCGCGGCGCCTCGGTAGCGGTGCTCGACCTCGACGCCCAGGAGGCGCAGGAGGCGGCGGAGCGGATCGGCGACCGGGCGATCGGCCTCGCCGGCGACGTCACCGACCAGACCGCGATGATGAACACCGTCGCCGCGGTGGTCGAGCGGTTCGGCGGGCTCGACGTGGCGGTCGCCAACGCCGGCATCGCCCAGAAGCAGTTCGCGACCGTGCGCGGCATCTCCGGCGAGGAGTGGGAACGAGTCTTCGAGGTCGACATGCTCGGGGTCTGGCGGACGGTGCGCGCAGCGCTGCCGCAGATCGTCGAGCGCAAGGGCCAGATGGTCGTCATCTCCTCCGTCTACGCCTTCGCCAACGGCTTCGGCAACACGCCCTACGCGGTCGCCAAGGCGGGGGTCGAGTCGCTGGGCCGGGCGCTGCGGGTGGAGCTGCGGCCGCACGGCGCCAGCGCCAGCGTCGGCTACTTCGGCTGGGTCGACACGAAACTGGTGCAGGACGCCTTCGCCCAGGAGACCGCGCCGCGGGTGCGCGAACTGAGCCCCGAGTGGCTGCTGAAACGGATCAGCCCCGAAGAGGCCGGCGCCGGCCTGGTGCGGGGGATCGAGGAACGGGCGCCGCGGATCTTCGTGCCGAAGTGGTGGCGCTACGTCTCGGCGCTGCGCGGGATCGTCAACCCGCTGCTCGACAAACGGATGGAGAGCGACGAGAAGACGCGGGCGCTGATCCGCGACCTCGACGCCGAACGCCTCAGCGGCTGAGGCGCTCCAACAGACAGACGACCGACTCGTAGGGCTGGCCGGTGGCGCGTTGTAGGGCGATCTCGCAGGTGCGGTTGCTGGAGAGGTGGGCGTTGAAGCGGCAGCCTTCGAGCTCTTCGGCTTGGGGACGGGTGGCGGAAGCGGTCAACTCAGGGTGAGAGATGCCGCGGTCGCCGGCGAAGGCGCAGCAGGTTGCCGAGGGGGCGATGTAGACGTCGTCGGAAAGCGCTTCGGCGAGCGCGCGCAGCGTGGGCGCGAGGCCGAGGTGGCGCGTGGCGCAGGTCGGGTGCGCGGTGGCGGCGGGGACCTTCTCGCCGATCTCGAGGTTCGGCAGGAGTCGCGCGGCCCAAGCGACCGAGTCGACGATCTCCAGCTTCGCCAGCCGCTCCACGTTCTCCTCGTTGAGCACACCCTCGGCCGGATCAGCGATCGCACCCGTGCAGGAGGCGGCATCGATGACGACCGGGAGCCTCCCTTCCCTCGACCACCCCCAAAGCCGCTCCACCATCTCATTCGCCTTGTGCCGATGCGCCGCGTCGAACCCTTTCGAGCTCCAAGGCAACCCACAACAAGACCCCGCCACGTCCCCCGGCACCCAGACCGGCATCCCAGCCCGCGCCGAAACCGTCACCAACGCCTCCACCACCGATCGACGGGCCGATTCCGCTCGCATATCGAGCGTTTTAGGCCCGTCGGCAGGGGAGCGGCTCGGGCCGAAGATGCGGTTGGTGCAGCTGGGGACGTACACCGCCGCGGCCCCGTCGGGAGGAGTGGGTGATCCTTGCCGGACCCTCCCCGCTGTTGTCCGGAAGGGGTCACCCACTCCTCCCCCACGAGCCGGCCCGGGCAACCCCTTCCCGCGCTTCGTCCTGCGCGCCAGCGGACCGCCTAGGCGCAACGCCACGCGCGACGCCTTCTCGACCGCGCCCCAACGCTTCGCGGCGGCCAGCGCGGCCTTTTCGGCCCGCTCGCCGTGCTGGGCCGTCCGCAGCTCCTTGACCATCCGGCCGGTGTCGATTCCCAGCGGGCAGGCCAACTGGCAGGAGCCGTCGGTGGCGCAGGTCTCCAGGGCGTCGTAGTCGTACTCTTCCAGCAGCGCCCGCTGCACCGGCGAGCCCTCCGGCTGGCGCGCCATCTCCCGCCGCAGGACGATCCGCTGCCGCGGCGTCGTCGTCAGGTTGCGACTGGGGCAGACCGGCTCGCAGAAGCCGCACTCGACGCAAGTCGTCGCCCCGCCCCAGTCCTCGATCGCCGGCGTCGTTTTCAGGTTGCGCAGGTGGACGCCGGGGTCGCGGCTCAGCAGCACGCCCGGGGAGAGCACCCCGTCCGGGTCGGCCAGCCGCTTCACCCGCCACATCAGCTCGGTCGCCTTCTCCCCCCACTCGCGCTCTACATAAGGGGCCATGTTCACCCCGGTCCCGTGCTCGGCCTTGAGCGAGCCGTCGTACTTGTCGACGATCAGCTCGACCAGCCCCGCCATGAAGGCCTCGTAGCGGTCGAGGTCCTCCTGCTTCGCGAAGTCCGGCGTCAGCATGAAGTGGAGGTTTCCGGCCGAGGCGTGGCCGGCGACCCCGGGCAGGAAGCCGTGCTGGCCGAGCAGGGCCTGCAGGTCCTCGGCACCCTCGGCGATCCGCTCCGGCGGCACGCAGACGTCCTCGACGATCAGCGCCGTCCCCTCCGGCCGCACCCGGCCGATCAGTCCGTGCAGCCCCTCCCGCACGCGCCAGGCCAGCTCGATCTCCTCCAGCTCCTCGGTGAAGGCGAGTGGCCGGATCAGCTCGTGCGAGCGGAGGATCGCTTCGGCCCCCAGCACCTGTGCAGCTAGGTCGCCCTCGTCGGCGCCGCCGTACTCGACCAGCAGCACCGCCGACTCGGGCGGCAGCTCTTTCCACTCCTGCGGCGCCCCGACCATGTTCCAAGCGGCGGTGATCAGCGCCGGCGCGACCATCAGCTCGACCGCGGTGGCGCCGGAAGCGACCAGGTCGGGGACGGGCGCAATCGCCTCGTCGATGCCAGGGAAGTGGATCCAGGCGGTGGTCGTGACCGGCGGCAGCGGCACCGTCTCGAAGACGACCTCGGCGACAAAGGCAAGCGTGCCCTCGGAGCCGATCAGGAGGCGGCGGAAGATCTCCAGCGGCTCGTCGGCGTCGAGGAAGGCACAGAGCCGGTAACCGGTCGTGTTCTTGATTGCGAACTTGCGGCGGATGCGCTCGGCGAGCTCAGCGTCGGCGCGGATCTCGTCGCGGATCGCCTCCAGGCCGGCGGCCAGCTCCGGCTCGGCGGCGGCGAAGCGCTCGGCGGCGCCGGGCGCGCCGGTGTCGATCTTCGTCCCGGAGGGCAGGACGAGAGTCAGCTCGCGCACGGTCGAGTAGGAGTCCTTGGTGACGCCGCAGCGCATCCCGCCGGAGTTGTTGGCCACGACGCCGCCGACGGTGCAGACATCGGTGCTGGCCGGATCGGGGCCGAGCTTGCGGTCGTGCGGGGCGAGGACACGGTTGGCGTGGCCGAGGATGGTCCCCGGCTTCACCCGGGCGCGGGCGCCGTCGTCCTCAACCCGAACCCCGCCCCAGTGCTTGCGCACGTCGACGAGGATGCCGTCGCTCTGCCCCTGCCCGTTGAGGCTGGTGCCCCCGGCGCGGAAGGTGACCGGGATGCCCTGCTCGCGGCCGAAGCGCAGCACCTTGGCGACGTCGTCGGCATCGCGCGCCTCCACCACCGCGCGGGGGAAGAGCCGGTAGGGGCTGGCGTCGGAGGCGTAGGCGACGAGATCGCTGGGACGCGAGAGGACGCGGTCGGCGCCGAGCAGCGCCTCCAAGTCGCCGCGCAGCGGCTGGGTGACGCCGGCCGCGAGCGAGTCCGGAGCGCGGTCGTCAACCGGCTGGCTCGGCGGCGCCGGGACCGATCGGGTTCTCGTACCGGGGGACATGGGACGACGTTACGAGGGCCGGGGGATGCCCGACGGACCCTCCCCGCTGTTGTCCGGCGGGCATCCCCCGGCCCTCGCCCACCTGTCCGAATCACCAACCATGGCCTAGAAGAGCGACATGCCCGGGGCGACCGGGACTTCGACCAGCTCCGGCTGCGAGGAGGCGAGCGCCGACGCCAACGCCCCCGCGACCTCGTCGCGCTCGCTCGCCCGGTGCGCCTTCACCCCATAGCCCTCGGCGACGGCGGCGACGTCGAGCTTCGGCAGGTCGAGACCGGGCGCGTCGCTGACCTGCTCGACTTCGGCGAACCACTTGAGGATCGCGTACTCCGAGTTCTGCAGGACAAGGAAGGTGACCGGCGCCTTGTAGGCGACGGCGCTCCAGAAGGCGGTGATCGCGTACTGGGCCGAGCCCTCGCCGAGCACGCAGACGACCGGCCGATCGGGCTGGGCTATCTGCACCCCGACTGAAGCGGCAAGGCCGAAGCCGAGGCCGCCGCCGGCGCTGAAGTAGTAGCTGCCGGGCCGCGAGATCCGCAGCTGGTTGCGCAGCGCCAGCGTGCTCGACGGCGACTCGAGGACGACGATCGCGTCCTCGGGCATCACCTCGGCCAGGGCGCTGTGGACGGTGGAGGAGTTGAGCGGGTCGGTGGCCGGGATTTCCTGCGGCCCCGGGTTCGGCTCCGGCGCCGGGCGGGTCGACTCCGGCACCGCCTCCAGCAGCGCCGCCAGGGTCAGCCCCACGTCGGCGACGATCGCATCGCCCATCGGCGCCCGCACCGCCTCGTCGGGGTCGCTGGTGATCGCCACCAGCCGCGCGCCCGCGGGCAGCAGCGGCCCGGGGATGTGCGGGTAGTAGGGGAAGACGGAGCTGCCGGCGACGAGGATCAGGTCGTGGCCCTCCAGCGTCTGCCCGACCGGGCCGATCGCCGGCGGCAGCACGCCGCGGAAGTTCGGATGGCCCTCCGGGAAACCGAGGCGAACGCCGCCGGTGGCGGGCGAGGCCCAGACCGGCAGGCGCTGGCGCTCGGCGAGGGCGACGGCGCTCTCCCAGGCGCCGGCCGCGTCGACGTCGGGGCCGGCGACAAGGACCGGGTTCTGCGCGGCGTCGAGGGCCTCGGCCAGCGCCCGCACCGCCTCGGGGTTGGCGACGGCGCGCCCGTCGACCTGACGCGCGATCGCCGCAGCGGCGTCGCCCTCGTCGACCTCGGCGTACCAGTCGTCCATCGGCAGCGAGACGAAGACCGGACCGCGCGGGCTCAGTCCCGCCAGGTGCGCGCCGTGGGCGAGCGCCAGCGGCACGTCCTCGGCCCGCGGCGGCTCGAAGGCCCACTTGACCAGCGGGTGCGGCATCCGCGTCGCGTCGCGATTGGTGAGGTTGGCCTGCAGGGTGATCTGCGCCCGCGCCTGCTGGCCGGCGGTGATCAAGAGCGGCGAGTGGTTGGCCTGGGCGTTGAAGATCGCCCCCATCGCGTTGCCGACCCCCGGCGCGGTGTGGAGGTTGACGACGGTGGTGCGGCCCGAGGCCTGCGCGTAGCCGTCGGCCATCCCGACCACGACCGCCTCTTGCAGGCCGAGCACGTAGCGGAAGTCGGCAGGGAAGTCGGCCAGCATCGGCAACTCGGTCGAGCCCGGGTTGCCGAACATCGTCGTCATCCCGTGAGCGCGGAAGAGGTCGAATGCGGCTTCGCGAACCGTCGGCATCGGCCCCGAACCCTATCCGGCCGGCCAACCACACACCCGGATTCCGAACTGCATCAAATTTCCTGCCTTCTGGACCGGAAATTTGATGCAGTTCGATCTGCGGTTGGCAGGATTCAAGGGACGGATGTCGTACGGCCGATAAGGCGAGGGTGAGCGACCGTCTTCGCGCCAGCACCTGGGCCCGCGCCCTCGCGATCTTCGCCCTCTCCTGCGCGCCGCTGTTCGCGGTCTGCGGGCTGGCTAAGGCAGAAGGTCCGCCGGCACCGACGAAGCTGATCTCTACGCCGGGGAAAATCGTCCCGATCCCGGCCTCGGTGCCGCACGAAGAAGGCGACATGGTCGACAAGCGGATCATTCCCGACCTGCGCTGGATCGCCAAGCGCTACCCGATCTACATCACCGACGGCTACTCCGGGCCGCTGCCGGACGGCGAACACGTCGGCTGCAACCGCTGCCACGTCAAGGGCTCCGACCACTACAACGGCCTCGCCGTCGACATCGTGCCGGTGGGCGGCAGCGCCAAATGCGACGCGACCTGGGCGCCGATCACCCGCCTCGCCAAGTGGGCCGAGCCGGTGCAGAGCCAACCGCGGGCGCCGTTCCGCTGGGTCGGCTACAACGGCGACGAAGGTCACGGCTGCGGCAACCATCTCCACCTCTCCTGGAACCACGCCCCGGCGCCCGAATACACCCTCGCCGAATGGGTCGAAGTCTTCCCGGTCAACTTCACCGGCGTCAAAGAAGGCGCCCGCGACAAGAAGGCCCCGGCGCCCAAGGCGCCCCCCGGCCCCAGTGGCGGCGTCTCCCAGTCAACCACCGGCGGCCTCTCCGCTAACGGCTCCGGCGACTAGAAGCTCTCCCGGTTTACTTAGATAAATCGAGGTTTGCGTTTCCATCCATATAGGGCGGAAACGCATACTTCGTTTTTCGCCTCCATAGGATGGCCGGGTGCGCCTCGTCGCCTCCGGCCTCCTCGTCTGCCTCTGCCTGATCGCCGTCGGCTGCGGGAGCCAGGACGAATCGACGCCGGTCGCCTGCCTGGAAGGTCCCGCCGCCTATGAAAAGGCGCTGGCGGCGGCGCCGGGGGAAGTGCTGCTGGGCGGGGAGACGCCGATCAGCGACTGCCTCGTCCGCAACCAGCAGGGCGGCGACCTGGCCACGGTCGGCGAAGCGATGGTCAAGGTGGCGACGAAGCTGAACGCCGAGGCGCGGGCCGAACCCGGCGGCGACGCCGACCTGCGGCTCGGCTACCTGCTCGGCGCCGCCCAGCGCGGCGCCGAGCACGGCGAAGGCATCCACGCCGACCTCCTCCGTCGCCTCACGGTCGCCGCCCGCTACGTGCCCGGCAAGCAGCCGCGCCCGCCACGGCTCCCTGCCGCCTATCGCGAAGGCTTCGACGCCGGCCACTCCAGCGGCTGACCGAACAACCGCCGAGCGGCGCGGGGGAATACGCTCAGTACTCCCCAAGATCTTCGATGGAGGCTTCACTTTGAGCGTGACGACTGAGCAGTTGTGGGGTGGCGAGACCACCAAAGCGGTAGACAACTTTCCCGTCTCGGGCGAGCGGGTGCCGGTGCCGGTGGTGCGCTGGCTGGGCCGGATCAAGGGTGCCGCGGCCGAGGCCAACGGCGAGCTCGGCCAGCTCGACGGCGACGTCGCCGAGCGGATTGCCGAGGCGGGCAGGGCGATCGCCGCCGGCGAGCACGACGACCAGTTCCCGATCGACGTCTTCCAGACCGGCTCCGGCACCTCGTCGAACATGAACGCGAACGAGGTGATCGCGACGCTGGCCGGCGAGGGCGCCCACCCCAACGACCACGTCAACATGGGGCAGTCCTCCAACGACGTCTTCCCCTCCGCCGGCCACCTGGCGGCGCTGGACGAGGTCACCCACGACCTGCTGCCGACGATGGGCGCGCTGGAGGGCGCGCTGGAGGAGAAGGCGCGCCAGTTCGCCGACGTGGTCAAGGCCGGCCGCACCCACCTGATGGACGCGGTGCCGGTCACGCTTGGCCAGGAGTTCGGCGGCTACGCGGCGCAGGTGCGGCTCGGCGTGCAGCGGATCGAGGGAACGCTGCGGCGGGTCGGCCAGATCCCGCTCGGCGGCACCGCCACCGGCACCGGCCTCAACACCCACCCAGAGTTCGCCGCCAAGGTGCGCGAGAAGCTCGCCGCCGACACCGGCCTGGCGATCTCCGCCCCGCTCGACGCCTTCGAGGCGCAGGGCAACCGCGACGCGCTGGTCGAGCTCTCGGGCGCGCTCAAGGTCTACGCCGTCTCGCTCAACAAGATCGCCAACGACCTGGCGCTGATGGGCTCCGGGCCGCGCGCCGGCCTCGCCGAGCTGCGCCTGCCGGAGCTGCAGAAGGGCTCCTCGATCATGCCGGGCAAGGTCAACCCGGTGATCCCGGAGGTGGTGATCCAGGTCGCCGCCCAAGTGATCGGCAACGACGCCGCGATCACCGTCGCCGGCAGCCAAGGCCAGTTCGAGCTCAACGTGCGGGTGCCGCTGATCGCCCGCAACCTGCTCGACTCGATCAAGCTGCTGGCGAGCGCCTCGCGCCTGCTGAACGAGAAATGCGTCGCCGGGCTGGAGGCGAACGAGGAGATGACCGAGCGCCACGCCGAGGCGACGCTGGCAACGGCCACCGCCCTCAACCCCCACATCGGCTACGACCGCGCCGCTGACATCGTCAAGGCCGCGGCCGAGTCGGGTCGCTCGCTGCGCGAGGTGGCGCTGGGGCAGGGCGTCGAGCCCTCGGTGCTCGAGGAGGCGCTCGACCACCGCCGCATGGCTCGGCCTCATGGGTAGCGCTTGACGGGGCGGGGGTGACCCCCGCCCCCTTACTCTCTGCCCATGCGGCACAACCCGGCGTACGCCTGCACCGACCCCGAGATTGTTCGCAAGCTGATTGAGGAGAACCCTTGGGCGATCCTGGTCAGTGAGAACGGCGGGCTCGTGGCTTCGCACGTTCCGGTTCTGCTCGACCGCGAGACTGAGGAGATCACGATCCTCACCCACCTCGGCAAGCCGGATGACCGGCTGCACGGGCTCGGCGAGGGCGAGATGCTGGCGATCGTCCAGGGTCACCACGGCTACGTGTCGCCGAGCTGGTACGGGCCGGGGGCGACGAAAGCGCCGACCTGGAACTTCAGCGTCGCCCATCTCTATGGGGTGCCGGAGATCCTCAGCGAGGAGGAGAACCTGGCGACCCTGACCCGCCTGGTCGAGCGCTTCGAGCAGCAGGTCGAGGAGCCGATGTTCCTCGACCGGGAGTGGGCGGCGCCGTTCGCTCGCGGCACCGTCGGAATCAGGCTCCGCGCCGAACGCTTCGTCTGCAAGCGCAAGCTGAACCAGGACAAGGACCCGGTCAGCCAGCGCCGGGTGATCGAGCGGCTCCGTAAACCTGGGCCCTACCAGCACCCAGGGCTCGCCGATGAGATCGAGCGCGAGCTCGACTAGCCGGGCGAGCGGCGAGGGTCCGGGGAGGTAAGAAAACGGGGCGAGAGCCTGCCGCCCCAGTCAAACGACTGCTCTCGCCCCGACGGCCCCAGATGTCCCGTCCCGGCCGCTGAGTACCCGCAGGTCCTGCGCTCCAATCAGGCTGAGAGAAATATTTAGAAACTTGAGTGTTAATTGTGTATTTCAGCCCTGGAGAGTGACGAAGCGCTCCTCGGTCAGCTCGATCACCGCGTAGGCCGGGCCCTCGCGGGTGTTGCCGGAGTCCTTGACGCCGCCGTAGGGCTGCTGGTCGGTGCGGAAGGTCGGCACCTCGTTGATTAGGACGCCGCCGAACTCCAGCGTGCGGCCGGCCTGCAGGCCGCGGCCGATGTCGCGGGTGAAGACACCGGCCTGGAGGCCGAACTTGGAGTCGTTGGCCAGGCGCAGCGCCTCCTCGAAGTCGCTGAAGGTGTCGATCGTCGCGACCGGGCCGAAGATCTCCTCACACCAGACCTTGGCGTCTTTCGGCGGCGCCTTCAGCAGGGTCGGCGCCAGGCAGCGGCGCTCGTCGACCAGCTCGCCGCCGACCAGCAGCTCCGCCCCGGCGGCGACCGCCTCGTCGACCCACTGCTTGACCCGGTCGCGGTCGTCGGGGGTGATCAGCGGGCCGACGTCGGTGCCCTCGTCGAGCGGGTCACCGACGGTCAGCTTCTCGACGTTGGCGACGAGCCGCTCAGTGAGCTGATCGGCAACGTCCTCGTGGACGAGGATGCGCTGGATCGAGATGCAGCTCTGGCCGGCGTGCGAGAAGGCGTGCAGCTGGGCTTTGTCCGCCGCCGATTCCCAGTCGCCGTCCTCGGCGACGATCAGCGGCGCGTTGGAGCCGAGCTCCAAGTTCACCTTCTTGTGCGGGACCTTGGAGCGGATGTCCCAGCCGACCGGGGCCGAGCCGGTGAAGGTGAGGGCGCGGGTGAGCGGGTGCTCGACGATCGCGTTGCCGACCTTGGAGCCGGGGCCGGGGACGACCGAGAGCCAGTTCTCCGGCAGACCCGCCTCGACCAGGATCTCGGCCAGCTTCAGGGCCGAGATCGGAGTCTGGCCGGCGGGCTTGAGGACGACCGCGTTGCCGGCGGCGATCGCCGGACCGAGCTTGTGGGCGACGAGGTTGAGCGGGAAGTTGAAGGGGCTGATCGCGCCGACGACCCCGTACGGGACCCGCAGCATCACCCCGAGCTTGCCGGCCCCGGCTGGGGCGGCGTCCATCGGCACCGTGCCGCCGGTCAGCTTGCGCGCCTCGACGGCGGAGAACTCGAGCGTGGAGACGCAGCGTTCGGCCTCGACCGTGGCCGTCTTCAGCGGCTTGCCGGCCTCGGCGGCGATCGTTGCCGCCAGCTCGTCCCGGCGCTCGGCGACGAGCTCGGCCGCGCGCTCCAGCACGGCGGCGCGCCGGTGCTGGGGGAAGTCGGTGCTCTTGAAGGCGTCGTGGGCGGCCTCGATCGCCCGTTGGGCGAGCGCCTCGTCAGCCTGCGCGACCCGGCCGACGACGCTGCCGTCGTAGGGGCTCCTCACCTCGTCCCACTCGCCGGTCTCCTGCCACTCACCGGCGGCGAGGAGCTTGTGGTCGGTTGCCTGCACCGTCTGCGTCGCCATTGCGCCCTCCTCGAAATTTCGTGTACATCCAGGGTACGACCCTGCGCATGCAGGCCGCTACTCCGATCCGTTGAATCTGTTGGCTCAGAGATGTCCAAGACGAGTTCTAAGCCCGTGAGCAAACTGCGCGCCTTTCTCGCCACCTGGGTGACGGCGGCGCTTCTGTTCTCTCTTTACCCGCTCACGGCCGCGGCCAGCGTCACTTGGATCGTGCACGGGCGCGGTTTCGGCCACGGGGTCGGGATGAGCGCCTACGGCGCCTACGGCTACGCCAATCATGGCAAGGGCTATCGCTTCATCCTCGGCCACTACTACCAGGGGACGTCGCTGGGGACGCTGGAAAAGACGCGGGTGGTGCGGGTGCTGCTGGGGATCGAGGGTGGCGATGTCGGCTTCAGCGGCGCCTCCAGCGCCTGTGGGCTGAAGCTCAACCCGCAGCGGAGCTACGAGGCGCACCGTAACGGCAGCTCGGTGCGGCTGCGCAGCTCCGGCGGCAAGACGCTCGCCAACTGCGGTGGCAAGCTGCGCGCGGCCGGCGCCGGCCGGATCGCGATCGCCGGATACGGCACCTACCGCGGCGCTCTGGAGACGGTGCCGACCGAAAGTCAGGCCGGCTCGCTCAACGTCGTCAATGCGCTGGCGGTCGACGCCTATGTCAAAGGCGTGATCCCGAACGAGTCGCCGCCCTCCTGGCCGATGGCCGAGCTGAAGGCGCAGGCGGTGGCCTCGCGCTCCTTCGCCCTCACCGCGGGCGTCGGCGGCAACGACTTCGACCTCTACGCCGACACTCGCAGCCAGGTATACAAAGGCCTCGAAAGCGAGTACCCGACCTCCAACGAAGCCGCCGAACAGACCCGCGGCCAGGTCGTCACCTACAACGGCAAGATCGCC